>JBBQTQ010000086.1:0-10578 GCA_038213135.1 Gaiellales bacterium | reverse complement strand
TCAGGTAGGCCGATCTCACGCGAGCAGCTCCGCCGCGTCGGAGGCGTGATACTCCGCGAGCGAGCCGTGAAAGACGATCCGTCCGTCGAGCAGCACGGCGACGCGGTCGGCCACCCGCTCGAGGTCCTCGACGTTCTGGGTGACCAGCACGACCGAGCCGCCGCTCTCCTTCAGCCCGGCCGCCGTCTCCCAGAGCCGCCTCCGTTGCCGCGGGTCGAGCGCTGCGGTCGGCTCGTCGAGGAGGAGCACCTCGGGCTCGGAGAGCATCGCGAGCGCCAGGTCGAGCCGCTGGCGGTTGCCGACCGACAGGCTCGAGGTCGGCCGCTCGTCGCTGGGGAGCTCGAGCAGCTCGAGCAACCGCTCGGCCGCGGCTCCGGGATCGGCCCGCTCTTCGAGCCTCGCGAAGAGCTGCAGGTTCTGGCGTGCCGAGAGCCGGCCGTAGTGGGCAGGGCGCTGTGGCATCCAGCCGGCCCTGACTCCGGCGCGCGCCTCGACCCGTCCGTCGCTCGGGTCGAGAGCCCCTGCCAGCAGCGCGAGCAGCGTCGACTTGCCGGCGCCGTTCGGACCGACGAGCGCGACGACCTCGCCGTCCCAGACCTCGAGATCGGTGGGCTGGAGCGCGACGTGAGCGCCGAAGCGTCGCGCGACTCCACGCGCGGCGAGCATCGGCGCGGGAACGCTCAATTCGCCGCGACTTCGGGCGGCTCGCCGGGCTCGTCGGGCACGGGTTCGAGTGCCACTGGGGCCTGGCGTTCGAGGCCCACGCCCGCGCTCGCGGGTGCGCCCTCCCATGGTTGCAGCGAGATCCGCTCGCCGAAGAACTCCCACGCCGCCCGGCCGGCTGCGAGCAACGGCAGCGCGACGAGGATCCCGGGCAGACCATAGATCTCCGCACCGGCGAGAAGGCCGAAGATGACGAGCAGCGGGTGCAGGCGCAGCGCGCTCGCCATCACGTTCGGGACCACGACGTGGCCCTCGACCTGGTGGATGAACAGGAAGAGGAGCGTCACCCAGAGCAGCGAGAGCGGGTGCACGAACAACGCGTAGATCCCGGCCGGGATCGCGCCGAGCCAGGGCCCGAGGTACGGGATCAGCTCGGTGACCGCCACGACCGCCCCGAAGAGCAGCGCGTAGCGGTCGGCGCCCGGACAGGCGCCGGTGATCCCGAGCACCCACATGCCGACGCCTGCGCTCGTGCCGATGATCAGCGAGACGAGGAACTGGCCCTTCACGTAGCCGGCGACCGCCCGCTCCATCCGCTGCAGGAGCGAGGGGCCCCCATGCGGCGGGAATCGCCGGTCGAACCCGCGCGCAAGTCGATCCATGTCGAGGAGCATGTAGATCGAGACGACCAGGATCAGGATCGCCGCGAAGAGCAGCTTGCCGGCGGAGATCGCGGCGCCCTCGAGGAAGTTGATCAGGCGGTGGGTGTACTTCCCGATGTTCTTCTGGCGGATCTGCTTCGCCAGGTCGTGCCCGCGCTTTTGGACGTGGATCCCGCCGAGCCCGTTGGCGTTCAGCCAGTGCTGCAGGCGGTCGATGTCGTGGTCGGCGTCGGTCTGGTGCTGCCGTCCGTGGACGACCGTAAAGTAGTTGTTCAAGCGATTTCCGGCCGTTCTCGTCTGATCGACGACGACGGTCGCCATGGCGATGATGGCGACGAGCAGCGCCGCGACAAAGCAGAGGTACACGACGGCGACCGAGAAGCCGCGAGGGATTCGCAACCGGTGCAATCCCTTCACGAGCGGATCGAGCAGCAACGCGATCAGCGCCGCGACGAGGAACAGGAAGAGGACGTGACGGACCGCTCCCGCCACGAACCAGGTCAGGAGCAGGAGCACGGGGAGGCCCGCGAGCTGAATCCAGCGCGGAACCTCGATTTTCGGCGCCCCACCGGGCATTCCGGCCATCGTATCGCCCGTGTCGTACCGCTTCGACCCCCCGCCTGGGACTGGTCGCTCGAGCAGGACGGGGCGCTCGCGCTCGATCGTCACGAGCTTTGGCAGGAAACGGCTTTGCCGAGCGGGAAACCGGTGTCACAAAGTGGTTCGTTGAATCCCCGCGCGACCTACGCTACGGTGCCTGGGATGCATCCCGCCCCCCGAGCGTCAGGGCGGTCGGCCCGCATTCCCGCGAAACGTCCGCGGCGGGCCCGCCGGGCAAGACGCAGAGCAGTCGTCGTCCTGATCGCAGCGGCCTTCGTGATCACCCTCGGCCTGGCCGCGTTCGGCGGCTCGCCGCCCGCCTACCAGAGCGCCCCGGCGAGCGCAGTGCGGCTGTTGCCCGCCGGCCCGCCGAAGCCGCAGGTGATCGCGCTCCAGGGCACGCTCCGCCTGCAGCTGCCGATCAACGCTCACAGCGTCACGGCGATCGGCTACCAGGCTTACGGCACCGACGCGCTCCCGCTGCAACCGTTCGGGCAGCAGCGGAACGAGGGCGTCTTCTCCCGCGTCTACCACGGGCTGTTCGGCGGCGGCGGCTCGGGCATCGGCTGGTTCCAGCTCGACGGCGGCTCGGGCGTTTCGACCGGAGCGGTCGACATCGGCGCCGCGGCGGGTACGGACGTCTACTCCCCGGTCGACGGCGCAGTTGTCAGCATCCAGCGCTACGTCCTGAACGACAAGCAGTTCGGCAGCGAGCTGCAGATCCAGCCTCAGGGGGCGCCGACGGTCGTCCTGGTCGTGACGCATCTGAAGGTCGATCCGGCGCTGACGATCGGCTCGCCGGTGCAGACGGGAAGCTCGAGGATCGGCTCGGTCGTCGACTTCTCCAGCGTCGAGCGGCAGGCGCTCGCGACTCATACCCAGGACGCCGGGAATCACGTGACGCTCGCGGTCATGCCCGCAGCCAGTTCCGGTCTCCGCTGAGGCTTCTTTTTCTCGCAGACGTGTTCGGCACGCCCGGCCGTCAGGCCGTCGAGGAGCGCCTGCCCGGATTGCGCACTGAGCTCGGGATCGACTTCTGCGTCGTCAACGGCGAGAACGCCGCGGACGGCCGCGGGCTGACTCCGAAGCTCGCCGAGAAGATCCTGGCCGCGGGCGCCGACGTGATCACGCTCGGCAACCACACCTGGGCCCGGGACGAGATTCGGGCGTACCTCGCATCCTCGGAGCGGGTGATCCGGCCTGCGAACGTCGCGGCCGGCCTGCCCGGACGCGGACTCACAGTCGTCGACGGCGTCGCCGTGATCAACCTGCTCGGCTGGCTGTTCATCGATGCGCCGGTCGGACCGTTCGAGATCGTCGATGCGCTCGTCGAGGAAGCACGTAGTCGCGCGCCCGTCGTCGTCGTCGACTTCCACGCCGAGGCGACGAGCGAGAAGATCGCGATGGCCCGCTGGCTCGATGGGCGCGTGACCGCGGTGATCGGCACGCACACGCACGTTCAGACGAACGATGCGCGGATCCAGCCCGGCGGCACCGCGGCGATCACAGACGCCGGCATGACCGGCCCGCACGACTCGGTGATCGGAGTCGAGGCCGACCTGGCGATCCTGCGCGCCCGGACGCTGACCCCGGTTCGGTTGCGGCCGGCCGAGGGAGGCGTGCGGCTCGAGGGTGTGGTGATCGACTGCGACGCGGAAACCGGCCGCGCCTCGGCGATCGAGCTGTTGCGCGTCGACTATCCTGAGCCGGGACGAGCCCGCCGACCAGCAACCTGACCTTCACGTCGATCTCGTCCCGGATCCGCCGCACCGTCTCGACCGACTGCCCGGCCGGATCCTCGAGCTCCCAGTCCTCGTAGCGCTTGCCGGGGTAGATCGGGCAGGCATCGCCGCAGCCCATCGTGATCACGACGTCAGCCGCGGTCACGTCTCCGTCGGTCAGCGGCTTCGGGAACTCCTGGCTCAGGTCGACGCCGAGCTCGGCCATCACCTCGACCACGGCGGGATTGATCTCCTGCCCCGGCGCGCTGCCGGCTGAGCGAACCGCAACCCGTCCTTGCGAACGGAGCTTCACGAGGCCGGCAGCCATCTGGCTGCGGCCGGCGTTGTGGACGCACACGAATAGGACCTCGGGTCGCTCGTTCATTTCGGCAGGGGTTCGAGCCGGTAGCCGACGCCGTAGCGCGTCTGGATGAACGTGTGTCTCGGCGCGCGCCGGTCGACCTTCTCGCGCAGGCGCCGGACGAAGACGTCGACCGTGCGGTCGCGGTGTGTCTCGCGCCGACCCCAGATCTTTTGCAGCAGCTCGTCGCGCGTCACGACGCGCCCCCGGTCGAGCGCGAGCGAGTAGAGGAGACGGAACTCGGTCGCGGTCAGCCCGACCGGTTTGCCGTCGACGAACGCCTCGACCTCACGCGGGTCGATCAGCAGCTCCTCGATCTCGATCGGCTCGCCCCGCTCGACGACCGCCGGACGAGTGCCGCGCCGCGCCGCCGCCTGCACGCGGGCCACGAGCTCCTTCATCGAGAACGGCTTGACCAGGTAGTCGTCCGCGCCGATCTCGAGCGCGTGCACGCGGTCGTGCTCGGTGCCGCGCGCACTGACGACGACGACCGGCGTCCCGATCCCCTCGGCCCGCGCGGTCTCGATCACGCTCCACCCGTCGACCTCGGGGATCATCAGGTCGAGCACGCAGACATCCGGCTTCTCGAAACGCAGTCGCGCCAGAGCTTGCCCGCCGCGAGCGACCCAGACCGGATCGAAGCCGGCCGCAGCGAGGTGGTCCGACATGCCGCGCGCGATGATCTCGTCGTCCTCGACGATCAGGACCTTCGGCATCGGGCCTACCCTACTCGCATGATGTCGCCGTGATCGGCCGTCGGCGGCGACCCAGCGGAGAGCGTAGAACGACCGTTTCCGAGGTCGAGGCGACACGCGCCCGGCTGCTGGTCGAGGAGAGCCGCGAGATCGTCGTCGTGCTCGACGACGGAGACCGCGTGATCGCTGCGTCCCGGCGCGCCCGAGAGTCCGTCGACGGGCTCTCGGACGGAACCCTGTTCCCGCGGGCGCTCCTCGACGGCGACCGGCAGGCGCTCGAGGTGGCCTACGAGGTCGACGGCCACCGCGAGCGCCTCGTCTACCTCAACGCGCCGGGCGACCTCGCGGCGTACGAGGAGCTGCGCGCCGGGTTTACGGCGGCCGTCTCGCACGAGCTCCGAACTCCACTGGCACGCCTGCTGGCGCTCCTCGAGGGCGCGGGCCTCCCCAACGCGGACACGCCGGACCTGATCGCGCAGGCGAGGCTCCAGGTGGAGCAGATCGGCGAGCTGATCGACGACGTGCTCTTCCTGAGCGAGCTCGAGAGCGGCCGGGCCGTCGTCTCCCTCGGTTCGAGCTGGGCGCTGCCTGTGCTCGAGCAGGTGCTCGCGGCGTTGGCCGATCGCGCGCACGACGCGGACGTCACGGTGGCCTTGGAGTGTCCTGCGTCGATCTCGCTGCCGCTGAGACAACGCATGCTCGAGATCGTCGCCAAGAACCTCGCCGAGAACGCGATCCGCCACGCGGGTCTCGGTGCGACCCTGCGCCTCACCGTGCGCGAGGAGCCCGGCGCAGCGCTGCTCGAAGCGAGCGACGACGGACACGGCGTCTCGGAGGACGACCTGCCGCGGCTCTTCGAGCGCTTCTACCGCGGCGACCGCTCCCGCTCGTCCCCCGGCAGCGGCCTCGGACTGGCGATCGTGAAGCACGTGGTGGGCGCCGCCGGTGGGAGCGTCGAGGCCGCCGCGAACGAGCACGGCGGCCTGACGATCCGCTGTCACTTCCCTAGGAGCTGACCTTGTTCAGCGTCTTCTCCGCCGCGACGAGCACGACGGTCGGCAGCGGCGCGAAGAGCAGCTTCGGGCCGAGCTTCTGCCCTTGCGTCGGGCTGACCGCGTAGAAGACGAACCGCCGCAAGAGCGCCGCCTTCGAGGTCTTCAGCGGCAGGATCACGTAGGTGAACGTGCAGATCGGATAGGCCCGCTGGTCGGCCTTCGGCGGGTTGACGATGTGCATCTCGTTCCCGGCCGGGACCGACTTGATGGTCGCTGCGGCCGCGGTGATCGCCCGCAGCCCGGGAGTGGCGAACGCACCGGAGTTGTTCCGCACTGCCATCACCTTCAGGTGGTTCTTCAGCGAGTAGGCGACGTCGGCGTACCCGATCGCGCCCGCGGTGTTCGAGACGATGCCCGCCACACCCGAGCTGCCCTTGCCGCCCTGGCCGGCCGGCCAGTTCGCGTTCACGCCGCGGCCGATCTTCGACTTCCACTCGGGACTGACCGCCGAGAGGTAGTCGGTGAAGTTGTAGGTCGTGCCGCTGTTGTCGCTGCGGTAGACGGGCGTGATCGCCGTGCCGGGCAGGCTGACCTTGGGGTTGAGCGCCCTGATCGCCGGGTCATCCCATTTCGTGATGTGACCGAGGTAGATGTTCGCGAGCACCTGTCCGGTCATGTGGAGATCGTTCGGGACGCCGTCGAGGTTGTAGATCAGTGCAGTCGCCGAGAGCGCCCACGGAATCTGGACGCAGCCGTTGCACGCGGTGAGCTGGTCCGGCGAGAGCGGCGCGTCGCTCGCCCCGAAGTCGACCTGCCGCCCGCTGATCGCGGCGATGCCGCCACCCGAGCCGATCGGGCTGTAGGCGATCTGGACGCCGGTCTTCGCCGCGTAATCGGCCTGCCACTGCGAGACGAGCGGGGCGACGAAGGTGCTGCCTGCGCCGACCAGTGTGTCGCCGGAGCTCTTCGCGCCCACCCCGGCCGCAGCCGCGAGCGCCACGACGAGGCCGCCGAACACTGCGATGAGAGTTCTTTTCGTTGTCATGGAACCATCGTCGCCTCGGCCACCAACACCGTGGGCGGAGAGTCTGTGAACCGCTGGTGAAAGGGCGGTGAACGAGCTCAGATGGCGCCGAGCCGGCGACGGCTGCGATAGAGCAGGTAGCGCGCGGTCAGGCTCGTCACGAGCACGAACATCATCAGGACGAAGGCCGCAGCCCAGGCCTGCGCGTGCTGGGTCGGGTCGGGCGACTCGGAGTACGTGAAGATCGTCAGCGGGATCGACGAGACCGCGTGCCGCGGGTCGACTACCACCTGGTTCAGGAAGATCGAGGTGGTGAAGAGCAGCGGCGCGGTCTCGCCCGCTGCGCGCGCGACCGCGAGCGTGGTGCCGGTGAGGATGCCGCCGAAGGTCGTCGGCAGCACGACTCGCAGCACGGTTCGCCACTTCGACACCCCAAGCGCCTGACTAGCCTCGCGCAGCGACTGCGGCACGAGCCGCAGCACCTCCTGGGTCGAGCGCGCAACGAGCGGCAGCATGATGATCGCGAGCGCGCACGAGCCGAAGAACGCGTTTTGGCGGTGGCTGAGCACGAGCAGCGCGTAGACGAAGATCCCGATCACGATCGACGGCACGCCGTTCAACACGTCCAGCGAGAGGCGCACCGTCGAGGCGACACGCGGCCGGGCGAACTCGCTGACGTAGAGCGCGACGAGCACCCCGACCGGCAGGGCCATCGCCGTCGCCATCGCGACGAGCAGCAGCGAGCCGACGATCGCGTGGGCGATGCCCCCGCCGGGCTGCCCGAAGAGCGCCTGTGTCTTGGTGAAGAAGTCGAGATTCAGGGCCGGGATCCCTTTGAGCAGCACGGAAACGGCGACGATCCCGAGCACGGCGACCGCGAGGGCGGAGGCAGCCCAGGCCAGCACTTCCATCGCGCGGCTGCGCGCCTGGCGCCTGCGCACGCGTCCGGTCGCCTGCAGCCGGCTCACGAGCCTCCCGTGCGCTGGAACTCGAAACGCTTGACGATCGACTGCGCGCCGACGTTGATCACGACCGCGAAGACGAGCAGGATCGCCGCGAGGTAGACGAGCGACGAGGTCGCGAGGTGGGTCAGCGCTCCCTGGTACTGGTTCGCGATCCGGCTCGCCAGCGTGTCGCCGGAGGCAAACCACGACACGTGGATCCCCTGCGCGGCGCCGATCACCTGCGTCACCGCGATCGCCTCGCCCACCGCACGACCGAGCCCGAGCAGGATCGCCGCGACGATACCGCCGCGCGTGTACGGGAAGACGACGCCGCGCACCATCTCCCACCGGGTGAGGCCGAGGCCGATCGCGCCCTCCTTCAGGTCACGCGGAACGGCCAGGAAGAGCTCGCGGCAGATGCTCGCCGAGATCGGGACGATCATGATCGTCAGCACCACCATCGCGGTGAGCAGGCTCGAGGGATGGCGCGGGCCGCTGAAGATCGGCAGCCAGCCGAAGAGCGTCTGGAGCACGGCGCCGAGGTCGTTCTGGACGAACGGGCCGAGCACGTAGATGCCCCAGAGGCCGACGACGACGCTCGGCACCGCGGCCAGCATCTCGACGAGCGAGCCGACGATCCCACGCAGCCCGCCTGGCGCGAGCTCGCTCAGGTAGAGACCGATCGCGATCGAGATCGGCCCCGCGACGAGAACCGCAGCGAACGAGGTGAGCGCCGTGCCGTAGATCAGGTTCAGCGCGCCGTAGACGTCGTGATTCGGGTCCCAGACCTGGTGCCAGAGGAAGCCGATCCCGAAGTGGCCGATCGCGAGCGAGGCGCCGTCGAAGACCTTGTAGGCGATCCCCGCGACGACCGCGACGGCGCCCAGGGAGGCCAGGGCCGTCAGCGCCTGCAGGCCGAGGTCTCCTACCCGGTCGCGAAGGTGGCGGCGCGATTCGAGCGCCCGCCGGCCGGAGGGGACGGGCAAGACCTGCACGGGGCTGAGGATTGCAGCGCCGCCGGGCCAAATCGGGCCGTTCACCACTCCGACACCCGACGTTCACCGGAATCGCAACCAGCATGCGACGCGATGCGCGACACTCGCTGCGGTGATCCTGACGCCGGTCGAGATCGCAACTTCCCCGCGCGACGCGAAACCGCCCGAGAGCAGGGAGGTTGTCTTCGACGTCCAGGCGTTGAGCGTCTCCTACGGGACGAACCTGGCCGTCAAGGAGATCTCGCTCGAGATCCACCGCAACCTGATCACCGCGGTCATCGGGCCTTCGGGCTGCGGCAAGAGCACCTTCCTGCGCTGCCTGAACCGGCTCAACGACCTGATCCCCAGCGTGAGGATCGAGGGGCGGATCCTCTACCACGGTGAGGATCTCTACGGCCCTGAGGTCGATCCGGTCGAGGTGCGACGCCGGATCGGGATGGTCTTCCAGAAGGCGAACCCGTTCCCGAAATCGATCTACGACAACGTCGCCTTCGCGCCGCGCATGCTCGGGATGAAGCGGGAGCTCGACAACCGTGTCGAGCAGGCCCTGCGCCGGGCGGCGCTCTGGGACGAGGTCAAGGACCGGCTGCGGGCGAGCGCGCTCGCGCTCTCGGGCGGCCAGCAGCAACGCCTCTGCATCGCCCGCGCGCTCGCCGTCGAGCCCGAGGTGATCCTTCTCGACGAGCCCGCGTCGGCGCTCGACCCGATCTCGACCTCGGCGATCGAAGACCTGATGCACGAACTCAAGCGGGACTACACGCTCGTGATCGTCACTCACAACATGCAGCAGGCCGCGCGCGTCGCCGACATGACGGCGTTCTTCAGCCTCGAGGTCGAAGGCTCGCGCCGCAGCGGCATCCTCGTCGAGTACGACGAGACGAACACGATCTTCACGCAGCCCTCCGACAAACGCACCGAGGGTTACGTGACGGGCCGCTTCGGCTGATGAGGATCTCCTTTCAGGAGGAGCTGTCGGCCCTCGAAGGCTCGCTTCAGGCAGAGGCAGAGCTCGTGCTCCGCTCGCTTCGCAGCGCTCTTGCCGTGCTCCGAGGCGGCGACCTCGAGCTCGCCGACGAGGTGATCGCCTTCGACGACCAGGTCGACCGGGCCTACGTCGGCGTCGAGCTCGGCATCCAGTCGCTGCTCGCCCGCCAGACGCCGGTCGCCTCGGACTTGCGCCTCGTCTTGGCGATGCTCCACATCAACCTCCATCTCGAGCGCATGGCCGACTACTGCGTGACGATCGCGAAGCTGATGAAGCTCGTACACGGCCTGCCCGGCGAGCCCGGTCTCGTCGAGGGCTTCGAGGAGATGGGAGCGCGTGCCGACGAGATGCTGCGCGTGGCGATGGACTCCTTCGGCGCCCGTGATGCCGCCAGAGCCGAGTCGCTCGGCGCGCTCGACGAGCTGATCGACCGTGCGAACCGCCGAACGGTCGAGCAGGTGCTCGAGCTGGCCGGCCTGCCCGACCACCGGGAATGGGCGTTGAGGATGCTGCTCGTCTCACGCTGTCTCGAGCGAATCGGCGACCACGCCGTCGACATCGGCGAGCAGACCTCCTATCTCGTCAGCGGCGAGTTCCGGGAGTTCACGGACGCGTCGCATCCCGAGCAACCGCTCGCAGGCTGAGCACCGCCACCAGCGCGACGAGCGTCAGGTCGCGCAGGAACACGAGCCACGAGGAAACGCCGTCGAAGGCGAGCGCGAGCGCCCAGTAGCGGTACGGAAACCAGAGCTGCGTGAGCACCATCGCCAGCACGAGCAGGCCGGCGGCCTTCAGGCCCCGCCGGCCGGGCACGACGGCGACGAGCGGCACGAGCCAGATCAGGTACTGCGGCGAGAGGACCTTGCCGAACGTGATGAACGCGCCGACCGCGGCCGCGCTCGCCGCAAGCAGGCGAGCCTTGGTCGCCGGTCC
>JBBQTQ010000085.1:0-10841 GCA_038213135.1 Gaiellales bacterium | reverse complement strand
GGACACCGAGTGGCGCTCGATCCGCTCACAACGACTCCTCGAGCTGCCGACCGGCGGCACCCCGCCCGTGCTGCGCAGCTGGGACGACTGGGAAGCGGCGAGTCGCGGCGACAGCACGCGACGCCACTGGGACGCCTGGCCGCGGCCGGAATACGGGACGCTCGAAGTGCGGGTCATGGACCAGCCGACAGAGGTACGCCGCTCGGCGGAGCTCGCCTCGCTGATCCAGAACCTCGTCCGCGAGGCAGCCGAGGAGGAGCACGAGCCCTACGACCGCGAGCTGTACTCGAAGGAGCGGCAAGCGGCAGCGCGTGGTGGGGAGCCGAGCGCGGAGGCCGCCCGCCAGCTCGAGCTGGGCCCGGCAGAGGCGGTGCGGGACGCTGTCGCCGGCTCGTTACCATGAGCGGCGTGCAGAGCGAGACGATCCAGGTGAGCGGCATCCGCTGCGAGCGCTGTGTCAACCGCCTCGCGGTCGCTCTCCGCACCGAGCCGGGCCTCGAATCCGCGAGCGCGAACCTGATGGGTCAGGTCACGCTCGCCTGGGACGAGGAGCAGACGAGCCGCGAGACCCTGGTCGGCGCCCTCGAGCGCGCCGGCTTCCGCGAAGTGCTGCCGGTTTAGGCAGCAGCCACGCCGTAGTGCGCGGCGGCGGCCTGTTCGTCGAGCGTGCCGTTCACCTTGGGTCCGCCTGCGAGCGCCGAGCGCGGCACGGTCAGCGTCACGCGGCGCCTGGAGTCGTCCGGATGGACGAAGACCATCGGCACCGCGCGCCGGGTCCGCCGCAGCCGGCCCACCTCGACGATGAGGAAATCACCGCGCGTACCGACCGCGCGACCGAGCTTCCGGCCGTCCCCGCCCACCACGTGGTAGCCGCGCATTGGCGCCTCTATGCCCGTTTCCCCGGCGGTTGACACGCGGAATTTCCGGCCGCGCGACCTCGTTGAAACCGCTGCTAGGGTGGCCCGGATGAGCGAATCCGAGCCGAGGCGCCTGGCGGAGGACGCGCGAAGCCGCGTCCGCTTCGAAGAGGAGGCTCTCGAACTGTCCGATCAGGTCTACCGGGTGGCAAGGCGACTCGTGTCGAGCCGGGAGGAGGCGGAGGACCTGATGCAAGAGGCCTACGCACGTGCCTTCCGCAGCTGGCGGTCCTACACTCCGGGCACGAACCTGCGCGCGTGGCTCCTACGGATCCTCACCAACCTGAACATCGACCGTGCTCGGCAGCGGCAGCGCCGGCCGGAGGAGCAGCCGCTCGAGGAAGGCGACTACTTCCTCTACAACAAGCTCGAGGGCGCCCAGCGTGACGGTAACTCCGACGAGGAGCGCGTCCTGGAGCGGCTCTCGCAGGACGACGTCGTCGACGCGCTGGCCGCGGTGCCGCACGATTTCCGCGACGTGCTCGTCCTCGTCGACATCGGCGACTTCACGTATGCCGACGCGGCCCAGATTCTCGACATCCCGGTCGGCACGGTGATGTCCCGGCTCCATCGCGCGCGACGGATCTTGAAACGCGAGCTCGCGGATCAGGTCGAGGTCGAGGCATGACGGTCGGCTTCGAGCTCGATCCGTGCGCGAAGTGCGAGGAGGTCATGCAGCCCTTCCTCGACAGGATCCTCGACGACACGGAGCGGGCCGAGGCCGAGCGGCATCTCGACAAGTGCGGCTACTGCGCCAGGCGCTACCGCTTCGAGGAGAGCCTGCGGCGGTTCGTCCGGCACGCAGCCGTCGAGTCGATGCCGCCGGCGCTCAAGCAGAAGCTGGCGGCTCTCCGAACTCCGCTCTGAGCTCGCCCGGATAGTCGACATCCCCCGGCGCGCCGAGGTCGTCGCACGGAACGAGCCGGGGCTCGAGCGCGCGAGCGCCCTCGTCCGGCACGCGATCCCACGCCGAACGAGCGATCAGAACCGGGTGACCGCGCTCCCCGCCGTAGCTCGCGGCCAGCACCTCGTCGCCGGTCTCGCGCCACTCGGCGACAACGCGGTCGATTGCCGCAGGCGCGAGGTCCGGGCCGTCGGCGAGGACGATCACCGCCGCTTCGGCGTCGAGCGCCGTGAGCCCGCAGCGAAGCGACGCGCCCGCGCCGCGCTCCCAGTCCATACAGGCGACGACGCGCGCGTCCGTCTCCAGCTCATAGGCGCCCACGACGACGACGATCTCGTCGACCGAGCTCGCCCGCACGCGCTCCAGCACGTGCGGGAGCAACAGCCGCTGTTTGGGCGAACCGAAACGCGTGGCCGCCCCGGCGGCCAGGATGACCGCGCCTACCGGCAGCCGTTCAACGAGCGCCACAGGCCGGTTACGCGCGCCACGTAGGTGGCTGTCTCCTGGTTCGGCGACGCGCCGAGCTTGGCGACGGCATTCGGGCCCGCGTTGTAGGCCGCGAGCGCGAGATCGGTCGAGTGGAACTGATCGAGCATTTGTCGCAAATAGCGGGCACCAGCGAGAATGTTCGAGCTCGGCTTCGACAGATCGAGCTTCAAGTCGCGGCCCGTGTCCGGCATCACTTGGAGCAATCCGCGCGCGCCTGCCCCCGAGTGTGCGCTGGGATTGAAGTTGGACTCCACGGTCGCGACCGCGACGAGCATCGCCAGAGGCAGGCTCGCGTCGCGCGCCGCGACGACAAACGCTCTGTGGAAGCGGCTCGGGACCGGGCAGCGACCTGCGCTGAAGGTAGTCCGACCCGCCGCGAGCGCCGGGTCGTGCTTCCCGTCGGTGGCTGCTCCGACGAAGCCGGCGATCGCGCCTGAGACGATGGTTACGAGCAGAAGCGTGAGCAATCTGGACTGCATAGCGCGGCGGATCGTACCCCCATTCGAGTCACCGCGAACGAGGGATGAAGACCCTCGTTCGAGGCGCCGATGACCCTCGCGTCGGGACGAACCGCCCGGCACGAAACCACCGGGAGACCACCTTGCATTCCTCACGCTGGGCCATCGCGCTCACGAGCGCATTCGCCACCGCATTCCTGAATTTCGCCTCGCCCGCAATCGCGGCCGGCTGTGGCCCTTCCGGATACGCCTACGCCGGAATGACCTCGACGAAAGGTGCCGCGGGGCTCTCTGCGACGGTGACTGTGCTCGGCCATCCGCTCGTCCAGAATGGTCATGTCGCCGCCTGGATCGGGTTCGGCGGCCCGACCGAAGGCCCAGGCGGCACTGCCGAATGGATCCAGACCGGCCTGAACAGCGTGCCGGGCTCGGGCAACAAGCTCTACATCGAGATCGCGCATCCGGGCGGCAACATCGACTACAAGGAGGTCGACTCGGACGTCCCGGTTGGGACGCCGAAGCGGCTCACCATTACTGAGGTCGCCGCCAGCACGTGGCAGGTCTCGGTCGACGGCACCCCGGCGAGCGCGGCGGTCTACCTTCCGAGCAGCCACGGCGCGCTGACGCCGATGGCCGTCGCCGAGAACTGGGACGGCGGCGCCTCGGTCTGCAACCGCTTCGCGTACAAGTTCGGCGCGCTGAGGCTCGTCTCCGGCGCCGCGAGCTGGCACGTGCTCCAGGATCCGGGCTATCGGGTCGTGCGCCAGTCGAACACCGATTTCAGCGCCCTGACCCAGCTCGCGCCCCCTGACGCTCAGCCGGCCCGCGCACCGGCGGCCGCCGCGGCTCCCGCCACGGTCAGTCAGCCCGCGCCTACGGCAGCCGCCAAGTCCGCGCTGGGAACGAACTAGGCAGAAGGCGTCACGGAGACGATGTCCGCCAGGTGGAGCAGGCGGAACGTCTTCCGGATCGTGCGCAAACGGTCGGTCTCGTCCTCGATCTCCGGCAGCGCTAGCCAGAGACTCTGAGCCGCGGTGAGGAGCTCCCGGATCTGATCCAGCTCGCGCTCGGCGTGGCCGTTGCGCTCGTCGCACGCGTTCAGCGCGAGGCCGAGGACGCCGAACGTGTCCTGCTGGCGCAGCCAGATCAGGGGTGTCGCCATCGAGAGGTACTGGTGGATGCGCGCGAGCACCATCGGTTGCTCGAACACGTCGCTTCCTGCGGGTGGGGTCGGCTCGAGTGGCGGCTCGCCGGCCGCGATCCGGTCGGAGTTGCCGCTCAGCATGTCGCAGATCTGCCGCTCGTCGAGCCCGGCGGCGGTCGCCGTGCGGAGCGCAATCAGCAGCGAGCTTGGCTGCTGGCCGTACGGGTAGTCGGAGGCGTAGAGGACCTGCTCCGGCGAGATCTGGCGGAAGAAGTCGAGCAGGTCGATGGGGCTCCAGGCGGAGGTGTCGAAGAAGACGCCCGCCTTGCCGGCGAAGGCCCTGGCCAGGCCGGCCATGTCTGCGATCCCGGCGTGGGCGATGATCAGCTGCGCTTCCGGATACGCCTCCACCAGTCGGGCCAGGTTCTCGGCGATCGGCGGCAGCCCGCGGCCGCCGTGGATCAGGATCGGCACGCGGCGCTCGGCCGAGAGGGCGAAGACGGGCGCCAGCCGATCGTCGTTCAGCAGGAATCGCTGCGCTCGCGGGTGCAGCTTGATCCCGCGGGCGCCGAGGTCGAGACAGCGCTCGGCCTCCTCGATCGGCTCCTCGGAGAGGTCGAGGCGGACGAACGGGATCAGCCTGCCGTCTGACTCGGCCGCGTCGGCGAGCGTGCGGTCGTTCGGTGCTCGGAAGGCAGGGTGACGATCGGCCTCGTCCATGCAGAACATGAAGGCCCGAGCGACGCCGTAGGAATCCATGATCCGGAGCAGCTCCTCGCGCTGGCCGACCATGCCGTCGATGTCGTGGCCGAGGTGGGTGTGCGCGTCGAAGATCGCCGCGTCGGCGGGGAGTGCGCGTCGCAACTCCTCGTCCCAGAAGGCGATCAGCTCGTCGGTACGCTCGAAGGTCTTGTCCACGAAGTGGAGGCTACCGCCGGGCCGCTGCCTCGACGCGTTCTCGAAACGAGGCTGGGTGGATTGCCGGAAAGCGGTAGAGCTGCGGCTCGATCTCGTCGAACATCGCTTCGAGCTGCGCTCCCTCGATCAGGCCTCGCTCGGTCATCGCTGTCACGTCTTCCAGGTCCTGCTGGTGTGCCCGCTCCAGCTTGGACAGCGCCTGCGAATAGGGGTCGAAGTGCCGAAACGTGAGGCGCCCCTCGCGAGCGATGCTCGGGCTTCGCTCCTGCCAGCCGGCGGGAAGAGGAATGAAGTCTCCGGGACTCGCCAGTTCGACGTTGATCTGCAGCTCGTCCTTGATCCCAGGGAGCGCGCGCAAGACCTCGTCCTGCTCGGGGTCGAGCTTGATGTCCACGTCGACAGTTGTCGTGCGCCACCCGATCAGGACCGCCGTCGTCCCGCCTACGAGGTAGCAGTCACCCTCCTGCAAAGCTGCTGCGCCGACCGCCCGCATGAAGAGGCGGATGCGGCCGGCGTCTACGTCCTCGCGCACTCGGCGGCACGTTCGTAGCTGACCAGACGGCGGACGAGCGCGTTGTAGCGAGAGTGCGCTGCCCCGGGGTTCTCGGAGGCGAGCCTCTGATAGAGGCGCTGCTCCGGATTCGGAACTGCGGCGTTGACGGGCAGTCCGAGTGCGCTTAACCGTGATGCGCCGATCGAGACGAGCAGAGCTTCTGCCGTCTGCGCACCCTGGGCGAGATCGGCGAGTCCCTTAGCGATCAAATCGCGTCCGGGGAGTGCATGCTCCACGGTCGAAGTCTACGGAGAGACGTTCACCGTCACGGTCCGCGGCCGTCCGGTAGCGCGTGCGGAGAGCTACGTGTGACCACACGCGCGACGGGCCGCAGGCGGAACTGGCGCGAGCCGCCGGCGTCCCGGTCGAGACACAATGAAGTGATGGCATAGGATTCGCGGCCGTGCCGGACGTCCTGATCTTCGGCGACACGACCCGCTCCCCGGAAATGCGGCACGAGGTGCCGCTGACGATTCCGGACGGCTTCCTCTACATCGAGCAGAACGGCAAGCGGCACGTCGTGATCAGCTCGCTCGAGGTCCCGCGCGTGCGCGAGCTGCCGAACATGGGCGTGCTCTCCTGGGACGAGCTCGGCTGGGAGGAGCTGCTGGCTCAGGGCGTCCATCGCGAAAAGCTGTACCTCCACCTCGCCGAGCGAGGCTGCGGCGTCCTCGGCGTCAAGCAGGCGACGGTTCCGCCGGGCTTCCCCGTCGAGCTCGCCGACCACCTGCGCGCGAGCGGGGTCGAGCTGACCGTCGACCGGCAGCAGTTCTCGCTCCGGCGGCGTGTGAAGAACGAGGAGGAGATCGAGGGCATCAGGCGCGCGCAGCGCGCGTGTGAGGCGGCGATGGACGCGATCCGCGACCTGCTCCGGCGCTCGGACGCGAGTGGCGAGGAGCTCGTGCTCGACGGCGAGCCCTTGACGGTCGAGCGCGTGAAGCAGCGCGTCAACGAGGTCTTCAACGAGCACGACGCCGTCGCCGACGAGTTCATCGTTTCCCACGGTCCGCAGAGCGCCGTCGGCCACGAGCTCGGCTCCGGCCCAATCGCACCGCGTGAGCCGATCATCGTCGACCTGTGGCCGCGCGACCGCGAAACCGGCTGCCATTCGGACATGACCCGCACGTTCTGCGTGGGCGAGCCGCCCGAGGACCTTGTCGAGTTCCACCGGCTCTGCAAGCGGGCCCTCCACGAGGCGATCGCGGCGTGCAAGGCCGGCGCGGAGGGCAATTTGGTGTTCCGAGGCACCTGCGAGCTGTTCATGGAGCACGGCTACAAGACGCAACTGAACAAGGACCTGGGCGAGACGCTCGAGGAGGGCTTCATCCACGGGCTCGGCCACGGCGTCGGCCTCGAGGTGCACGAGGAACCGAACCTCGGCCTCTCGACCGGCAACCCGATGGTCGCCGGCGACGTGATCACGATCGAGCCGGGCCTCTACCGGCCGAGCTTCGGCGGCTGCCGGCTCGAGGACATCCTGGTCGTCACGGAGAGCGGCGTCGAGAATCTCACGGACTACCCGTACGACCTGGCCCCGTAGTGCGGATAGCCGTCTCCTCTCGGCGAGATCTGGGGACAGGCCCTGCGGGCCTGTCCCCTCCGTGGTGACCAGCACGATCGACACGCTCTTCTTCGAAGAGCGCCGTTACCCGCCGCCGGCTGAGTTCGCGGCGCAGGCGAACGCGCAGCCGGACATCTACTCGCGCGACTTCGAGGAGCTCTGGACGAACGAGGGACGCGAGCGCGTCTCCTGGTTCCGACCGTTCGAACGGCTCTACGAATGGGAGCCGCCTTATGCCAAGTGGTATCTCGGCGGGCAGCTCAACGTCTGCTTCAACTGCGTCGACCGGCACGTCGAGGCCGGGCGCGGCGACAAGGTCGCCTACTACTGGGAGGGCGAGCCCGAGGGAGAGCGCCGCGAGATCACGTTCTCGCAACTCCTCGCGGACATCGTTGCCCTGGCGAGCGCGCTGAAGGAGCTCGGTGTGCGCAAGGGGACACCCGTCGCCATCTACATGGGCATGGTCCCGGAGTTGCCCGTGGCGATGCTCGCCTGCGCACGGCTCGGCGCGCCTCACACCGTGATCTTCGGCGGCTTCTCCGCGGACTCGCTGTCGGATCGGATCAACGACATGGGCTGCGAGCTGCTGATTACCCAGGACGAGGGCTGGCGCGCCGGCAAGGCGGTGCCCTTGAAGCGCAACGCCGACGAGGCGCTCGAGTCATGCCCTGGCGTGAAGCGCTCGATCGTGCTTCGCCGGACGGGCGGCCAGGTGGAGATGCGCGAGGGACGTGACCTTTGGTGGCACGACCTAGGGACAGGCCCTGGGACGTGTCCCTGCGAGCCGATGGACGCAGAGGATCTGCTCTACCTGCTCTACACGAGCGGCACCACCGCCAAGCCGAAGGGGATCGTCCACACGACAGCCGGTTACCTCGTCGGCGTCGCGACGACGCACCACTACATCTTCGACTTGAAGCCCGACTCGGTCTACTGGTGCGCGGCAGACATCGGCTGGGTGACCGGTCACAGCTACATCGTCTACGGGCCGCTCTGCAACGGCGCGACCGGGGTCATCTACGAGGGCGTCCCGAACTTCCCGAACGCGGAGCGCTGGTGGGAGATCGTCGAGCGCTACAAGGTCGACATCCTCTACACCGCGCCGACCGCGATTCGCGCACACATGAAGTGGGGGCCGGAGCACGCGCAGAAGCACGATTTGAGCTCGCTGCGCCTGCTCGGCTCGGTCGGCGAGCCGATCAATCCGGAGGCCTGGATGTGGTACCGCGAGCACATCGGCGGCGAACGCTGTCCCGTCGTCGATACGTGGTGGCAGACCGAGACCGGGATGATCATGATCACGCCGCTGCCGGGGGTGACGACCGCGAAGCCGGGCTCGGCGACGAGGCCGTTTCCGGGCGTCGACGCTGCTGTCTACGACGCGGAAGGTGGGGAAGTCGGGCCCGGTGGCGGTGGCTATCTCGTGCTGCGCCGCCCCTGGCCGGCGATGCTGCGGGGGATCCACAACGACGACGAGCGCTTCCGGGAGACTTATTGGAGCCGCTACGGCGACGTCTACTTCGCGGGCAACGGCGCACGGATCGACGAGGACGGCGACTTCTGGCTGCTCGGGCGGGTCGACGATGTGATGAACGTCTCCGGCCACCGGATCTCGACGATCGAGGTCGAGAGCGCGCTGGTCGACCACCCCGAGGTGGCCGAGGCGGCGGTCTGCGGCCGCGCCGACGCCCTGACCGGCCAGGCGATCGTCGCCTACGTCAGCCTGAAGGGTGGCAAGGAGGGCTCGGTCGAGAAGCTCGAGGAGCTCCGCGAGCACGTTGGCCACAAGATCGGCCCGATCGCGAAGCCGGCGAACATCGTCTTCACACCCGAGCTCCCGAAGACCCGCAGCGGCAAAATCATGAGGCGGCTGCTCCGGGACGTGGCGGAGGAGCGGCCCCTCGGCGACACGACGACCCTGGCCGACCCGACGGTCGTCGAGGAGATCAAGGAGCGCGCAACTGCCGGCAGCTCCGACGAGTAGCGACCGGAACCTCCGGGCGTTGCTGCCGGATCGCGCCCTGACCGTCGCAGCTTTCGTGGCGACCCTGGCCGTGACGGCCATCGTCGTCGCCGCCCAGCCGATCGGAGCTCCGTGGTGGTTCTACGGAGATGCCGACGGCACGTACACCGCGTCGGCTCTCAACATCGCAGCGGGTCGCCACACGAACCTGCTGGCGCACCCGGGGATGCCGACCCAGGAGCTGCTCGCCGCGACCTACGGTCTCCAGGCCGCGTATCACCGGGTCGCAAACGGCACGAACGTGAGGCAGTTTGCGGACGCGCACCTCCTGAACTTGGACGCGACACGCCCGGTGTTCCGCACCTGGGCGATCCTCCTCTTCTTCGTCGGGGCGATCGCCTCGTTCTTCGTCGGGCTGAGGCTGTTCGGGCACTGGGTCTGGGCCTCTGCCTGCGGATTGCTGTGGCTCGCCGCGCCCGACCACCAGGCGGACTCGATCCAGAGCCGCCCGGACGTGCTGCTCTGCATCTTCTGCCTGCTCGTCGCCTTCTTGCTCACGCGAGCCTGGCAGCGACGCGACGCCCTCGCCTTCCTCGCGGCTGCGGTCGTGCTCGGGCTTGCGTTGACGGAAAAGATCCATGCGATCGGGCTTCTGCCGCCGTTGGTGCTGGCAGTCGCCGTGGGCCATCCGGAGGGCGGCTGGGTCGGCGAGCTCAAGGCGCGGCTCGGGGCGGCTCTTCGCCGGAGTCGGGTGCTGTTCGCGCTGCTCGCACTCGTCTGGATCGCCCTTGCGGCGATCTCCAACCGGACGCGCCTGCCGTTCATCCCCTCGAGCGACGAAAGGAACCTGCTGTTGGAGGTCGTCGGCGTGATCGGCGGCTACGCATTGCTCTCCTGGCTCGCGCCGAAGCTCGATCGGCGGCTCGAGCGCCTCCTCGACCCGTTCTATGCGCTCGTGGCGATCGGGCTGGCGCTGGGCGTCGCGATACCCGTCACCTTTCTTCTCGACGACGGCCTGAACATGCTCGTGACCATGCGCGACGGCCTGCTCGGCCGCGGTGTCAACGCGGGACTGCAGGCGTTCCCCGTCACCTGGAGCCAGTTCACGACCTCCCCGTTGAAGCAGGCGGCCGTCGTCTTCGCAATCGCGGCCATCGCCGCCGTCGTCGGCGCGTTCCGCCGGAATCCGCTGCCGGCGATCTGGTTCTCCGGCGCCCTCGCGCTCGCGGTCCTGGCCGCGGCGCGGCTCAGCACGACCCGCTACTACGCGCCCGCGTATGTCCTCGCCGTGCCTGCGGCGGTCTGGCTGTTTCGTCGACTCGGGCCGCGAATCGGGGGCGTCCTCGTGGCCCTCCTGGTCGCCTACGTGCTGATCCCGCAGTTCCAGTACCTGCCGGCCGCGCTCGACCAGGCTGCGCACGACGAACGAGTCAGCGCGGAGTACCAGCGACTCGCTGTGCGTGTGCTCCATCGACCGAGGGAGATCATCCTCACCTCCGACTACGCGCCCGTCGGTGATGTCCGTTATCTGGGGGAGGTCGAGCACTTCGTCTCGTACACGCCCGCCTACCCGTATCGCTTCCTCGCGGACGTCGAGCTGCGCGACATCGCGGCAAAAGGACTGGTCCCTCGCTACTACGCGGGGCCTGAGGCCGTCGGCGTCACGCGACCTGGGACGCTGCGCCTCGGCGGCGCGGCGTGCTGGCGAGTCGTGCCCAGGCCAGAGCTTGCGACGCCGGACTTCGGAGTGATCGAGTTGCATGGGCAGAGGCCGTGCTAGTGCAGCGTTCCTGTGAACTTGAACTTGACCCGGTTCTGTTGACACCTTGATAGTTGGCGCCGTTGGCGTCGGAGAGGAGTCAGTGATGGGTCGTCCGTCGAAGTGGTCGCCGGAGTTTCGGCTCGAGGCGGTGCGGTTGTATCGGGACGGGCAG
>JBBQTQ010000084.1:0-11434 GCA_038213135.1 Gaiellales bacterium | reverse complement strand
ACCCTCGCCGTCGCGATCGAACACGACCTCGCCCGCACGACCGTCCCGTCCCCGACCGAGGAGGCCGCTACCCTCGTCACAGCCTGACCCATCAACACCGGGACCGCCGTCGCGAAGTTCCACGACGAACGGGACATCCTCACCCGCGCGCAGGCCGACGCCTACCAGGCGCCGTTCGTCTGCGACACGTCCAAGAGTCTGCTCGGGGCCGTGCTCGGGACGATCACCACGGCGGCGGGCACCGCGTCTCCTGGCACGTCGCTGCCGGCGCTCCCGAACCTGCCCTGACTCGGAGGGACACGGCCGGGGTCAGACTCCCGCCGTGTCCCTTTTGGACAATTGTGCGGCGTCTCCTGATGGCATACAGTCGTCCCGCCTGAGTCCTCGGCGTCAGGAGGCGACACTTGCTACATCGGAAAATTAGCCCAGGTCCTGCGTCAACCAGATTCCGATCGAAATTCCTCGGCGCCTCACTGCTTCTCGGGGCGACCGTCGTACTTGCCGGTTCATCGGTAGCCGCGGGAGGGTAGTACTCGTCGGGCAACTCGAGCTGCCGCGGACGAGAAGATCCAGTCAACATCCTCGTCGACTATCTCAAAGTGACCTTCTACCCGATCTGGGCGCCTGGCGCCGTCTTCGACTACACGAAGGGCCGCACCGGCGCATACGCCGCGGCAGCCGTGTCGCGGAAGCTTTGGAACGGGGGGCTCGGCTCCAGTAGCTCGTATTACAACTACGGCACGAATGGCGGTTGCGTAGATCAATCTGATTACGCCACCGATTCGGTCTTGTCGGGTCACCATGTTCGCTATTGGATGAGTGCCGTCGGCACCCGGCCCGCCGGGGCAGCACACCATGACTTTCTCTGCGGATTCGGGCACTCAGCGGATCAATTCACGGACTCCGCGATTCAGGTTGCGGCGTATCTCTCGGGCCTCTATAGCGGGCGGTATCCGGCGTGGTATGTGATCTATGACCGTGCCCCGTCCAGCTTCAACAAGTGCGGCGAGGTCGTGCCCGACGACGGCGTAACGCATGAGATGGACTTCACGAGAGTTGCAAAATTCGATTGGGTGGGACCGTAGGTCACAGGAAGCGAGGCTCACGATGCGTGCTACTCGAATTCTGATCGGGACGTTTGCTTTCACAGCCGTGCTCGTGCTCGTGAGCTCGTCCTCGGGACGACTGCCTGGCGGCACGATCGAAGCACACACGTTCCTGAACCGGGCGCACCAGGCGATCGTGGTGTGGCAGATCTCGACTGGGATTGCTGTCGCTCGTCCGGGGAGCACCGACGTCCTCACCGTTGGTGGCAACACGCTCACTTTCAGCACACAGCACAAGGTCTTCGAACGGATCCGATATCTGAACGAGACCCGCCCTTGGCATGTGATCGAGCAGCGGTTCCTGGTGACTCGACCGGAGGCCGTCCGGGCTCTGCAATCAGCCCGCGTCGTTCGGGTCGCGGCCGCGGCTCCCGCCCCGTCGGATGTTCCAGCGCCCCCGGTGACGTTCACGGACGTGCAGGACTTCGGCGCGAATCCGAGCGCCCTCGCACACTCGGTGCCGTTCCCCGTCGTTGGCGCCGAGGGCTCGTTGCTCGGTCATCGCCTCGTCGACGCATATCTGATGACCGTGAGCAACACGTTCCGGCAAACGAATTCGGGCCCGGTGGCGACACTCGTCTACAGCCTGGATCCCTCCCGGTTCGGCGCCGAGAACGACGATGAGATCGTGATCAATATCGCCGACGCTTCCAGCGGCTGGGGCAACGCCGACGCACAGTTGATCGCAAACAAGGCTCCCAACGACGATGGCACGGTTCCAACCGTCATCGCGCCCGGAATCGTGAAGGTCAACCCCTACCAACTTGTGATGCATTTAGGCACGGTCTACATCAGCGTCTCGACGACTGCTGCGCCCCTTGACAGCGTCTGGAAGGCGCTCGCGCTCAGTTTGCACAAGCTCTAGAGAAGCGAGACTGCAACGGTGCATTGGGCCGAGCCCTCCAAGCGCAAGCACATGCTCCGGAGGTCGCTCGTCGTTGCTCTGTCGATTCTCGGCGTCGCCGCTGGGCTGACCGGAGTGGCTATCCAGCTCGCTGTTGCGGGTGGAGGGTCGTACGGTGATGTTTTTGTCGTTCTGACCTTGGCCGCGATCATCACGGTCGGCTGGGCGGCCGCGGCAACGTTCCGCTTCACGCGTCATCGAGCCGGCGCTCCTCTTGCCCTTGCTGCTTCGGCGGTTGCCACGGTCGCGCTCGCGGTCCTCGCGCTCGCCATCGGCCTCAGGGGATGAGCGGTGCCGCCGTGGCGTACGGTTCGTTGACCTAGAAGGTGGGGTGAGGGACAGGCCTCGAGAGGCCTGTCCCTCGGTCTCAGCTGACCTAGACGGTCTCGGAGGTCTCTAAGCGGACTCTTCGGCGAGCTCTTCGAGCTCGCCTGCGCCAACGCCGCTCGTGACGAGCGTCGGCTTGAGGCCCTTCGAGATCGTCTCCTTGGTGATCACGCACTTGGAGACGTCCTTGCGCGACGGGAGCTCAAACATCACGTCGAGCAGCGCGCTCTCGATGATCGAGCGCAGGCCACGAGCACCGGTCTCGCGGGCCAGGGCGTGCTCCGAGATCTCCCAGAGGGCGTCGTCGGTGAACACCAGCTCGATCGTGTCGTAGTTGAAGAAGCGCTGGTACTGCTTCACGAGCGCGTTCTTCGGCTCGGTCAGGATCTTGACGAGGTCCTCGCGGCGCAACTGGTGCACGGCCGAGACGACCGGCAGCCTGCCGATGAACTCCGGGATCAGCCCGTAGCCGAGCAGGTCCTCGGGCATGACCTCGCTGAGCATCTCCGCGTTCTCGTCCGAGTGCTTCGAGTGCACCTCGGCACCGAAGCCGACCGAGTTCTTGCCGATCCGGCGGCTGATGATCTTCTCCAGCCCAGCGAAGGCGCCGCCGCAGATGAAGAGGATGTTGGTGGTGTCGATCGAGAGGAACTCCTGGTGCGGGTGCTTGCGGCCGCCCTGCGGCGGCACCGAGGCAACCGTCCCCTCGAGAATCTTCAGGAGCGCCTGCTGCACGCCCTCGCCCGACACGTCGCGCGTGATCGACGGGTTGTCCGCCTTGCGCGCGATCTTGTCGACCTCGTCGATGTAGATGATCCCGGTCTCCGCCTTCTTGATGTCGAAGTCGGCGGCCTGGATCAGCTTCAGGAGGATGTTCTCGACGTCTTCGCCGACGTAGCCGGCCTCAGTCAGCGCTGTCGCGTCGGCGATTGCGAACGGGACGTTGAGGATCCGCGCGAGCGTCTGCGCGAGATGGGTCTTGCCGCAACCGGTCGGGCCGAGCAGGAGGATGTTCGACTTCTGGAGCTCGACCTCCCCGTCCTCGGTGCCCATCTGGACGCGCTTGTAGTGGTTGTAGACGGCGACCGAGAGTGTCCGCTTCGCCTCCTCCTGGCTGACCACGTACTCGTTCAGGAGGTCGTAGATCTCCATCGGGCGCGGCAGGTTGTCGAGGTCGAGATGACTCGGAGCGGTCAGCTCCTCGTCGATGATCTCGTTACAGAGATCGATGCACTCGTCGCAGATGTAGACGCCGGGACCGGCGATCAGCTTCTTGACCTGGCGCTGGCTCTTTCCGCAGAAAGAGCACAGCAGTTGCTCGTTGCCGTCGCTCGCCCTCGCCATGTCTCGTCTCGTTGTACCTCGGATTCGGTTACTTGGCTATCCCGGGCCTCGAAAACCCCTCTAACGGTGTTCGAGGATGCGATCGATGATGCCGTACTCCACGGCTTCCTTCGAGGTCATGAAGTAGTCGCGGTCGGTGTCCTTTGCCACCTTTTCCAGATCCTGGCCCGTGTCCTCGGCGATGATCTCCTCGATCCGGCGCTTGAGGTTGATGGTCTCCCGCGCGCGCCGCTCGATGTCTGCTGCCTGCCCGCCCGGGCCGTAGGGCGACCAGATCTGGTGGATCAGGATCTTGGAGTTCGGCAGCGCCAGCCGCTTTCCCTTCGTGCCGCCTGCTAGCAGCACCGCGCCCATCGACATCGCGATCCCGACGCAGATCGTCGAGACGTCCGGCTTGATGTACGCCATCGTGTCGTAGATCGCGAGACCGGCGTAGACGTCGCCGCCCGGAGAGTTGATGTAGATCCGGATGTCCTTGTCCGGATCCTCGGACTCGAGGTGGAGCAACTGGGCGATCACGAGGTTCGCGATCTGGTCGTCGATGGGCGTGCCGAGGAAGATGATGCGCTCGTTCAGCAGCCGCGAGTAGATGTCGAACGCGCGCTCGCCTCGCGAGGTCTGCTCGACAACCATGGGAATCAGGGGACTCATTGCACCACGTGCGAGCCAGGATGAATCCTGGCACGCGGTCCTGGGGTTGGCGAGATGTACGTCATGCTGCGCTCCTCCCTCACTGTCCTGGGGTCCAGATGTTCGTATCTGTCGGGGCCTTCTCCTGCTCCGGTGTCCAGAGCTTCTCGCGGGCGCGGGCGAGCTCGACCGGAATCGGCTTCACCTCGGCCACGATCCTGTCGAGAGCGCGCCGCAAGCGGAGATCTTCGCGGAGATCCTCGTGGCGGCCGCTCTCCCAGATCCGCTCGACGACGGCGTCCACGCCCTCTTCGGCGTCCTCGGCCTGCTCGCGGATGAACGCGCGCAACTCGTCGTCGGAAACCTGGATGCCGAGCTTGTCGGCGACCGCCTCGAGCACGAGCTCGCGGGCGACCGCGCGCGCGGCCTCGGCGCGCAGACGCTCCTGCAGCTGCTCGACCGAGGTGTTCGTCAACTGAAGATAGGTGTCCGGCGAGATGCCCCGACGCTCGAGCGAGCGGACAAGGCCGGCGAGCAGCTCATTGGCGCGCGACTCGACGAGCGGGCCGGAAGGGTTCACTCTCGACGCCTCCGCGAGCCGGTCGACGGCGGCGCCGCGGAACTCGCTCTCGATCTCCTCGGAGAGCTGCTCGCGTAGCCGCGACTCGATGTCGCCGCGCAGCTCCGCGAGCGTGTCGAACTCGCTCGCGGCCTTCGCCAACTCGTCGTCGAGCGGCGGCAGCACCTTCTCCTTCAGCTCCTTGAGCGTCACCTCGACCAGCGAGGTCGATTCGTCCGCCAGCTCGTAGGAGACCTCCTTCGTCTCGCCCGCGGACATGCCGTCGAGGGTCACTTCGATCTCGTCGACGAGGCGGCCCGAGCCGAGCTCGACGACGTAGTCGCGGTGCGACTCGCCTGAGGGGCTGCGGAGGTCGACGACCACGGTGTCTCCCGCGCGCGCGGGGCGACCTTCGACGGGGGTCAGCTCGGCGACGTCGTCGCGCAGGCTCTCGAGCTCTTGGTCGACGAGCTCGGCCGGCACTTCGGGCTCGGCCTTCGGCACCTCGAGCGTCGTCCAGTCGGCCGGTTCGATCTTCGGCTGGACGGCGACCGTGGCGCGGAACCGGAAGCTGGCCTCGGGCGAGGTCGGCAGCTCGTAGTCGTATTCGGGACGCGCGACCGGGCGAATGCGCGTCGAGACGGCCGCGTTGCGGAACCAGCCGGCGATGTGGCTCTCGACCGCCTCGGCGTAGACCCGCTCCTTGCCCACGCGCGCGTAGAGGACCTGCAGCGGCACCTTTCCCTTCCGGAACCCGGGGATCTTCAGCGTGCCGGCGAGATCGGAGGCCGCGTGGTCGATCGCGTGCTGGACGTCGTGACTCCCGACCTCGACGGTCAGCCGGACCTTGTTCTCCGGCAGCTCCTCGACCTGCGTCTCCACCCGGGCCATTCAATCAGCCCCGAGCCAGGCTGGGCGCCGGCGCTACGCTGCCGTCGATGCGGCTCCTCGTCGTCGCTCTCCTCGTCTTCGCGGCGAGCGCGTCCGCAGCGGGACCGGCGCCGTATCGGCTCCTCTCGCTGAAGCCGTACCTCTACTTCGACGACACGGGCGGCTTCTCGAAGGAGATCCCCGAGCACGCACCGCTCTTCAACTCGGTGATCGGCGAGGGCTGGGCGCGGCATCCCTCCGACGCGACGCTCGTCCGTGTCGTCGTCCACGGAGAGGGTGGCTCGTACGCGCCGAACCGCTTCGTGCGCTTGACCGCGCAGCGGGGAACCGCGACCCGCCCGGGTCAGTACCGCTGGGGGAAGACGATCCTCGATCAGCGCAACCCGATCGGCGTGCTCCTGCGCAGCGGTCGCATCGGCACCGCCTTCTGGGTCGCACACACCGGCTGCGTGCCTCTCCGCCTCACGGCACGCATCGGCGGCCAGCTCGAAGCTACGCCGGTCACGCGTATAGTCCCGTTCGAGTGCGGCGACTGATCCTTCCCATGTTGGTGGCCGCGGCGGTGCTCGCGCCCGCGGCACTCGGCTCCGGCTCCAACCCGAGCTACTGCTCGCCGAGCGGGGACGTCTGCATCGGCATCAGCCACAAGTCCGGCGACGTCTGGCTCGAGATCTCGACGCCGAACAAGTACTTCTCGACGTACAAGCTGTGCGTGGCCGGCCCGAAGAACAAGGTCTGCCACACGTACGCGATCAAGAAGAGCGGCGCCGGCTACGACTCGAAGGTCAGCTGGAGCAAGAGCTTCCCGAACCAGGGCCACGGCACCTACAAGGTGACGTGGAGCTACTCGGCGAAGTCCCTCAGCTTCAAGGCCTAGTCCGATACGGACGCGGCCGGGGTCTGACCCCGGACGTGGCTCGAGCAGACAATGCGGGCGAGAGGACTTGAACCTCCAAGGACCTTCCGGCCCACCGGGACCTAAACCCGGCGCGTCTACCGATTCCGCCACACCCGCGTGGTGCACAGGATAGATCCGCTGCCGCGGAGACCGACCTGGCGGGCTCCGCCCTGGAACGCCGCTCTCGTCCTTTCGAAGTCGTCATGGCCGAAGGCCGGACTTCGAAAGGAAGTAAGAGGGGCGGCGCTGGATAGCCGGCGCTTGACGATTCCCCCAGAAATCAAGTGTCGGCTTCCCGGGAGAGGGAGGTAGGAGCGCCGCCCCTCTTGTGCTTGGCACGTGCCCCGCTTCTCGGGGATCTAAACCTCGAGCTCGAAAGTCGCTTCAGGCCCAGTCCATAGGCTCGTAGCCGCTCGAGCAGGGGGCCGAGAGGATCAGGACGCGAGCCGGCTCGGAGCCGTCGTTGCGCATCGTCCGGCGAAGGTGCGGCTCGACGCGCACGTATGTCCCGGCAGGCGCGGGGTGCTCTTCGCCGCCGACGACCATCGTCGCCGACCCGGCGAGGACGAGGAAGACCTCCTCCTGGTCGCGCTCGGTCTCGTCGTGCTCCGGCAGCGTGTAGCCGGGCTCGAGCTCGACGACGTTCAGCCCGAACGCGGCGACACCGAGCGAGCGGCGTACGAGCGACCAGCGCCCTGACCGCTCGAGCTCGTCCTCTCGCAAGATCGTGAAGCCGTCACCCTCCATGGCGCGACGATACTACAGGGATCGGCTCCACTTGCGCGAAACGCAACGGTCGCTAGCATCCCTTCAGCGTTCGACCCGGGGGGCCGTGGGTGCCGTCAGTGGAATCCGCGAGATGATCGAGCAACCGTCGAGAACGCGCCTGCTGGCGCTCGCCGTCGCGCTTGGGGCACCGGGTCTCGTGACGCTCCTCGCGCTCGCGGCGCCTCTGTCGCCGGTCATCCCTGCTCTTCTGTACGTCGTGGCGATCGCGGCGGCGGCGCTCGTGGGCGGCGTCGTCGTCGGCCTCGTCGCGGCGATCGCCTCGTTCATCCCCTTCAACTACTTCTTCTCGCCCCCGAGTCACGGCTTCAGCTTCGACCACTGGGTAGACGCGGTCGCGCTCGTGATCTTCCTCGCTGTCGCCGCGGGTGCCGGGGAGTTCGTCTCGCGCGAGCGGCGGGCACGGGTGGCCGAGCGCGCGGCCAGGCGCGAGGCCGAGGAGGCCACCAGCCGCACGTCGCGCCTGGAGGCCGTCTCGCGAGGTCTTTCCGAGGCGCTGACGCCGCAGAGCGTGCTCGGGACCGTCCTGACGCACGGCGTCGAGGCTGCCGGCGCACGCGCCGGGGTGATCGCGCTCGTCGACGACAGCGGGATGATCGAGCTCCTCGCCCAGCAGGGCTACGCGTCGGGGCGCTTCGATGCCTGGCGCCGGTTCGGCGTCGACGACCCGACCCCGATGTCGGAAGCAATTCGCACAGGCGAGCCGATCTTCCTCGAGGACACCACCGAGCACACCGAGCGCTATCCGCTGCTCGCCGGCAACGAGGGTCTTAGCCATGCGCTCGTCTGCCTGCCGCTCGTCTTCGAGGGAAAGCCGATCGGTGCACTCTCGCTGGGCTTCAACGAGGTCCAAGTGTTCGACCAAGAACGCCGGGAGCTCAAGATCGCGCTTGCGCACCAGACCGCCCAGGCCCTGCAGCGCACGAAGCTCCTGGAGGCCCAGCAGCAGCTGCGCGACCGGCTCTCCTTCCTCGCGGAAGCGAGCGAGCTGCTCGGCTCCTCGCTCGACTACGAGCGTACTCTCGAGCAGCTCGCCCAGATCTGCGTCCCGAACCTCGCGGACTGGTGCTCGATCGACATGGTCGGCGAGGACGGCGAGCTCGAGCGCCTGACGGTCGCCCACCAGGACCCGCTGAAAGTGGAGTGGGCGAAGAGCCTGCAGGAGCGCTATCCGCCGAGCCGCGACGACCCCTACGGCGTCGTCAACGTGATCCGCACGGGGGAGCCCGAGTTCTTTCCTGAGTTGTCGGACGACTTCCTCGTCGAGGCGGCGCAGGGCGACCAGGAGCTGCTCGAGATCATCCTCGAGCTCGGCCTCCAGTCCTCGATCTGCGTGCCGCTCGTCGCGCGAGGCCGCACGATCGGCGCGCTGTCGCTCGTTGCGGCCGAGTCCGGCCGCCACTACGAGCAGCTCGATCTCGAACAGGCGCAGGAGCTCGCCCGGCGGGCCGCGTCGGCTGTGGACAATGCGCTCCTCTACCGCGAGGCGGAGAAGCGCGCGGAGGCGGCGATGGCACTGCAGTACGTGCGCGAGGCGGTCGTGCTGCTCGACCGCGGGGGGATCGTCCGCTATTGGAACGACGCCGCCGAGCGGCTATTCGGTGTCGGGGAAGACCTGGTGCTACACCGCCTCGCCGACGAGGCCGTGCCCGGCTGGCTGCCCGTGGCGGGAGCGGAGCCTGGCATCGCGCTGCCGCTGGACCTGCCCGCCGGCGAGCGCTGGGTCGTCGTCTCGAGCGTGGGGTTCGAGGAGGGCTACGTCGTCGCCCTCCGCGACGTCTCGGACGAGCACGCGCTCGAGAAGGCGCGCAGCGACTTCGTCGCAACCGCGTCGCACGAGCTGCGCACCCCGCTGGCGGCGATCTACGGCGCCTCGCGGACGCTCCTCCGGGAAGACGTCGAGCTCGCGCCCGCGGACTCGAAGATGCTGCTGCAGGCGATCGCGAACGAGTCCGAGCGCCTCGCGCACATCGTCGACCAGATGGTGCTCGCAGGCCAGCTCGGGGCCGGCTCGATGCAGCTCGTCCGCGACGCCTGCAACCTGCCGGCGCTCGTCGAGGACGTCGCCGGGTCGGCACGACTGCGCCTGCCGCCCGGGACCGACGTCGTCACGGAAGGCCCCGAGCCGTTTCCGTCGGTGGCGGCCGACGAGCCCAAGCTCCGCCAGGTGCTGATGAACCTCGTCGACAACGCGATCAAGTACTCCCCTGGCGGCGGCACCGTCGGCGTGCGCTGGTCGCGCAACGGCGCCCATGCCCGGATCGACGTCGCCGACGAGGGCCTCGGCATCCCGTCGGACTCGCACGAGCGGATCTTCGAGAAGTTCTACCGCCTCGACCCGGCGCTGACCCGCGGCGTCGGTGGCAGCGGCCTCGGCCTCTACATCTGCCGCGAGCTCGTCCAGCGGATGGACGGCCGCATCTGGGTTTCCTCGGCGAACGGCAACGGCTCGACGTTCAGCGTCGAGCTTCCTCTCGCGTAGAAAAACTCGCGTGGCAATTGGGGTGTGAGGGACAGGCCTCCAAACCAGGCCTGTCCCTCGGTGCAGATCGCCCTACGGCGTCCCCAGTAGTTACTTCAGGCCGTTGGCCTTCAGGAACTTGTCCGCCACGGAGGCTGCGGACTGCTTGTCGACGATCACGGCCTTGTTCATGGCGATGATCGCCGCCTGCGTCAGCTTCGCGCTGACCGCGTCGATCGTCTGCTGGAACTTCGAGCCGAGAGCGCTCGCCAGCGTCTTCGAGACGATCGGTGCCACGTTCTGGAACCCGAACAGGTGCTTCGGGTCGGCGAGCGTCGTGTACTTCGACGGCTTCGCCAGCGGCGGGTCGGTCGAGAAGACGTCGGCCGCGAGCACCTGGTGCTTGTCGAGCAGCACGTACGCGCTGATCCCGGCCAGCGGCACGAACTTGACCTTCGAGATCCCATAGATCTTCTTCAGGCCCACGAGCCCCGTGTTCCGCGTCTTGAACTCGGGGAAGCCGGCCAGCGTCAGGTTCGAGACGTTCTTCAGGTCGGGAATCGACTTCAGGTGATACTTCGCGGCGGTCTCGTTCAGCACGCCGATCGTGTCGGTGTCGAAGAACGGTGTCGCCGCGAAGAGCGTGAAGCCATGCTGCTCCTCGAGCTTCTTGGCGAGCGCGAACGTCGCCGCGGCCGTCTTGGCCGAGAGCGAGTGGTGGAAGACGTCCTGGACGATCACGCCCGTGTACTCCGGGTAGAAGTTGATCTTCCCGCTCGTCAGGGCCGTCTGGATGATCTCCGTCGAGCCGATGTTCTCCTTGTACGAGACCTTGTAGCCCTTGGCCTCGAGCGCCTGCTTGTAGAGCTGCCCGAGGATGTACTCCTCGGGGAAGTTCTTGGTGCCGATCACGACCGTCTGGCCGGCGGCGGCCGCAGAGCCGAGAGTCGTGGCGAGAACCGCGCCCACGGCGGCGAGAGCCGCGGCGAGCACCGCCACACGGGAGAGTCGAGAACGCATGCGTCACTCCTCCTCGTCGATTGGACAAACCTGGTGGTCGCCTTGCTCCCGCATCCGTCGCGCGGGCACCTCTGGCGCCCCGGCCCACAGGCCTGAGGCGTCGTAAGGTTAACTCTCGAACGACCGGACCCCAAGCTTTCTTCCCGAGGTTGACCAGGTTGACGTGAGCAAGGCTGCCGAGATCGTCTTCGACCACGTGACCAAGCGCTATCCGGGGCGGGAGGCGGCCGCAGTCTCGGACCTGTCGCTGACGATTGCAGCCGGGGAGCTCTGCGTGTTCGTCGGGCCTTCCGGCGGCGGCAAGACGACGGCTCTGAAGATGGTCAACCGCCTCGTCACGATCGACGAGGGCGACATCCGGATCGACGGGCGCAGCGTCAAGGAGCTCCCGGTCACGGAGCTGCGCCGCGGGATCGGCTACGTGATCCAGCACGTCGGCCTCTTCCCGCACCTGACCGCCGCCGGCAACGTGGCGACGGTGCCGCGGCTGCTCGGCTGGCCGCGCGAG
>JBBQTQ010000083.1:0-11877 GCA_038213135.1 Gaiellales bacterium | reverse complement strand
AGCGGCCTGTCCCTCGGCCCTGCGCGCCCGAGTAGCCGAGCTCTACGGCAAGATGCGCTCGTGCCCGCCACCGTGGTCGTCGAGGCGCAATGGGGCGACGAAGGCAAAGGCAAGATCGTCGACCTGCTCGCCCAGAGCTCGGATCTCGTTTGCCGCTACAACGGCGGGCCGAACGCGGGCCACACGATCGTCATCGAGGGCACGACGTGGAAGCTCCGACACATGCCGTCCGGGATCCTCGGCGGCAAGGAGTGCGTGATCGGTGCGGGCTGCGTCGTCGACCCGGCCGTCTTCATCCAGGAGCTCGACGAGCTCGAGGCCGGCGGCATCTCGACCGACCGGGTCAGGCTCTCCGGCAACGCGCATCTGATCATGCCGTGGCACCTGGCGATCGACCAGGGGAGCGAACGCAAGCTCGGCAAGCTGAAGATCGGGACGACGCGCCGCGGCATCGGCCCGACCTACGCGGACAAGGCCTACCGGCTCGGCATCCGCGTCCAGGACCTCTTCGACCCGAAGGTGCTCCGCCAGAAGATCGAGGTCGCCCTCGCCGAGAAGAACGTCTGGCTCGAGCGCGTGTACGGCGTCGAGCCGGTCGAGCTCGAGGAGCTAGCGGCGCGTTCGGAGGAGCACGCGCAGCGGCTCCGCCCGTTCATCGCCGACACCTCGCTGCTCGTCGACCAGGCGCTGCGGGAGGGCAAGCGGGTCCTCTTCGAGGGCGCGCACGGAACGCTGCTCGACCTCGACCACGGCACGTATCCGTTCGTGACCTCGTCGCCGACGGTCGCCGGCGGCGCAGCGACCGGAATCGGCATCGGCCCGACGCGGATCGACGCGGTGCTCGGCGTCTCGAAGGCGTATACGACCCGAGTCGGCGAGGGGCCGTTCCCTACGGAGATCGAAGGCGCCGACCAGGACCGGATGCGTGAGCTCGGCGGCGAGTTCGGCACGGTCACGGGGCGCGAGCGCCGCTGCGGCAGGCGCGATCTCGTCGCCTGGCGCTACGCAGCCCGGCTGAACGGCTTCACGTCGGTCGCGCTGACGAAGCTCGACGTCCTCTCCGCCTTCGACGAGCTGCCCGTCTGCACGCGCTACCGGCTCCGCGACGGCACCGAGACGCGCGACTTCCCGGCTCACCAGAGCGACTTCCACTCGGCCGAGGCGATCTACGACGTGCTCCCTGGCTGGAGCGAGCCCCTCGACGACGTCACCGAGCTCGACGGGCTACCGGCGGCGGCACGCCGCTATGTCGAGTTCGTCGAGCACGAGCTCGACGTGGAGATCGCGCTCGTCGGCACCGGTGCCGAGCGCGAGCGGGTGTTGGCGCGCGGCACGCCAGCGGCCGCTTAGCTCCGGCGCAGACGCTCGAGATGGAAGTGGGCGGCCTCGTCCACCTCGGGAGCGCGACCGTAGCTCTGCCAACACCAGATCGCGACCTCCGCGCTGACGAGCCGGCGCATGACGCGAAGCAGCTCGAGATCTCTCTCCGGGAAGGCCTGGGCGGCGGCCTCGCCGAGATGCGCGAGATCCCACTCAAGCGGGCCGTGGCAGACGGTGTCGAGGTCGATCCAGCGCAGGCCGGCCGGCGTCCGCAGGAGGTTTCCGTCATGGGCGCCGCCGTGGAGGACGCGCTCGTTCGCCGGCCGTACGAATACCTCGGCTCGTAGCTTGCGAAACCGGGCGGCCAGAAAGGTTCGGTCGCCTCGTGTCAGCGCGCGGAGGTCGTCCGCGGCCCTATCCGTGCGAGCCAGCCGCTCCTCGAGATGGGGAAGCGGCCCCGCGTAGTCCGCCAGCGAATCGTGCAATGAGCGCAGCGCGCGGCCGGCCTCGGCCGGATCGATCTCGCCCGGCTCGTTCGCCAGGAGCTCCCAGAGGGTCAGCACGTGACCGTGCGCCCGGTGCGGCCCCGCGGGCAGGAGCATGGACGGCGCCGCGACCGGCCCGCCGCGCAAGAGCGCGTGTCGTGCAACGGCGAGCTCGCGCGCGCACGTCGCCTCCTTGTCCCACGCAATCACCGACGTGGCCACACGAGCGACGATCGGATGCGGAGCCAGGTGGACGATCGTGTCGTTCCAGTCCGCGAGGATCCGGGGGTGCGAGGCGAGCCCGTGCGCCGCGGCCACCTCGCGGGCGGCCTCGAGAGCCGCGATCCGGCGACCGGCGGCGACAAGATCGGCGGGCGTATCGACATCCGCAAGTATGAAGCGGTCGGCCGGAATGACCTGGACGTCGAGTCCCGGGAGCGCCGCCCGCAGCGAGAGATCCGGGCTGCGCGCGAGCGCCCCGAGCGCTAGACCTTGAGGAGACCGGCGCGGGGAGGCGCCTTCTCGGCGCCGCAATTAGGAGATCCGCTCAGGCGGCGCCGAGCGCGGCGAGCAGCCGTAGCGACGCCACGCTCGAGACCGGGTGACCGGCACGAGGCTCGAGCGAGCGCAGGCGCGTCGGCAACATCGGCAGCAGCAGGTGCCGAGCCGTGCGGGCGGCGGCGGCAAGCGCCAGCCGGCTCGTCGGCCCGCCGGAGATGCCGTACTGCTCGCGCAGCTCGACCGGGAGCAAGGCCGCGGTCAGCTTTGAGATCGCCGCGAAGCCCGGCCGGAGCAGCAACGGCACCGGCGGCCGGAGAACGACCCGCGCGATCTCGCGCGCCTCGCGGCCGACGCACAGCGAGCCGTCCCGCAGCTGCGAGCGCAGGTATTCCTCGAAGTCCACGAACGACCGCGGCAGCACCTCGCTCGGAATCCCGTACAGCTCGGCAGCGCGGGTCATGTCGGCGTAAAAGGCTTCCTTGACCGCGGCCGAGAGCGGCCCGACGAACGCCTCGTACATCGTCAAACCGGTGTCGACGAGCGTCGCGTGCACCCACAGCATCAGCTCGGGATCGCCGGCGGCATACGAGCGCGCGCCATCCTCGCAGCGCATGTGCGCGTGCACCGCGCGAACCTGTGCTGCGACGCGGTCGGCCTCCTCGCAAGTCCCGTGCACGACGGTGTAGAGGCCGACCATCGTGCGTGCGAGGCGACCCCAAGGGTTCCGCTCGTAGTCGGAGTGCTCGTGGACGATGTTGGCGACCTGCGGATGGGCGACCTGCATCAGCAGCGCGCGGCCGCCGCCGAGCAGCAGCACCGACTCGCGACCGATCATCCGAAGCGCGCTGTCCTTCGGGAAGTACCCGTCCTCGGCCATTCGCCACGATCGTAATGCGCGCATAGGATCGCCCGGAGATGCGAGTCCTGATCGTCGGCTCGGGCGGCCGGGAGCACGCGCTCGCGTGGGCGCTCAGCCGCAGCCCGCTGCTCACCGAGCTCCACGCGGCACCCGGCAACCCGGGAATCGCGCGGCTCGGCTCCTGCCATCCGGTTCGGCCGATCGATGCGGAAGGGCTGCTGGCGCTCGCCCGGGCGCTCGAGATCGACCTCGTCGTGGTCGGGCCGGAGGCGCCGCTCGTCGCCGGCGTCGCCGACCACCTCCGGCTCGGCGGCGTCCCCGTCTTCGGCCCGAGCGCAGCCGCCGCCCAGATCGAGGGCTCCAAGGGCTTCGCCAAGGAGGTCATGCAGGCAGCCGGTGTCCCGACCGCCGCGGCGATGTCCGTCGCTCGCCCGCCCTGCGTCGTCAAGGCGGACGGTCTGGCGGCGGGCAAGGGCGTCTTCGTCTGTCGCACCCAGGCCGAGCTCGACGCCGCCCTGCCCGCTGCGGCGGCGATCGGCGGTCCGCTCGTGATCGAGGAGCTGCTCGAAGGCGAGGAGCTGTCGCTCTTCGCGATCTGCGACGGGTCGCGAGCGCTGCCGCTGCCGCCGGCACGCGACTACAAGCGCGCGCTCGACGGCGACGAAGGGGCGAACACCGGCGGCATGGGCGCCTACTCGCCCGTGCCCGACATCGGAGTCGAGGAGCTGGTCGAGTCCGTCCATCGGCCGGTCCTCGAGGAGCTCGCGCGTCGTCGGACGCCGTTTGTGGGCCTCCTCTACGCCGGACTCATGCTGACCGCCGACGGCCCGCGCGTCCTCGAGTTCAACTGCCGCTTCGGCGATCCCGAGACGCAATCGATCCTGCCGCTGCTCGGTGGCGACCTGCTCGCGGCGTTGACCGCGGCCGCCGGCGGGGATCTCGGAGGCGTCGAGCTGGGCGCCGGCGGCGACGCCGCCGTGACGGTCGTCGTCGCCGCGGGCGACTATCCGGAGAGCGGCGACTCGGGCTCGCCAATCGAGGGCGTCGAGGACGCGGAGGCGCTCGGTGCGCTCGTCTTCCACGCGGGCACCGCCCAGCGCGACGGCCGCCTGGTCACGAATGGCGGCCGGATCCTCGACGTCACCGGCGTCGGCGCAGATCTCGCGGCGGCGCGCGACCTCGCCTACCGCGCGGCCGAGCGGGTCTCCTTCAGCGGCGCCCGCTATCGTCGCGACCTTGCCCTTGCCTGATTCCGCCCCTCTCGTCGGCATCCTCGTCGGCTCCGAGTCCGATCGCGAGCGGATGCAAGACGCGGTAGACGAGCTCGAGAAGCGCGGGATCGCGCACGAATTCGAGGTGCGCTCGGCCCACCGCAACCCGCGTGAGGTTGCGGAATACGCCTCGACCGCACGCGAACGCGGGCTGCGAGTGCTGATCGCGGGCGCCGGTCTCGCCGCAGCTCTGCCCGGGGTCGTCGCGGCGCACACGGATCTGCCGGTGATCGGCGTGCCGCTGCGCTCCTCGAAGAGCGTCCTCGACGGCCTCGACGCGCTGCTCTCGATCGTGCAGATGCCGCCGGGCGTGCCGGTGGCGTGCGTCGGCGTCGACAACGCGAAGAACGCGGCGATCTTGGCGGCGCGGATATTGACCTCCTGAAAGGCGGTCGGCGAGCTGAGACCGAGGGACAGGCCTGGTTTCTAGGCCTGTCCCTCACACCACCTCGTAGGTGGAGGGATGTAGTCAAGGCGCCCCGCTAGACTCGAAATCAGTGATTGCGCGCTACTCGCGACCCCCGATGGCCCGGGTGTGGTCGGAGGAACGCAAGCTCGCGCTGTGGCTGGAGGTCGAGCTCGCGGCGCTGGCTGCCTGGGCCGAGCTCGGAGTCGTGCCCGCCGAGGCAGCGGCGAAGGCGCACGAAGCTCAACCCCCGTCACCCGAGCGGGTCGCCGAGATCGAGCGCGTCACGAACCACGACGTCGCCGCGTTCGTCGATGCGGTCGCCGAGCAACTCGGCGACGCGGGACGGTGGTTCCACTACGGGTTGACCTCCTCGGACGTGGTCGACACCGCGCTCGCACTGCAGGTCCGGGAGGCCGGCGCCCTCCTCCTGGAAGGAGTCGACGCGGCCATCGTGGCCGTCACGGCGCGCGCCGAAGAGCAACGCTCCACGCTGACGATCGGCCGCACGCACGGCGTACACGCCGAGCCGACGACCTTCGGCTTGAAGCTCGCCGGCTGGGTGTTCGAGCTCGACCGCGGCCGCACGCGTCTCGAGCGCTCGCTCGAGGGCATGCGGGTCGGCAAGCTCTCCGGCGCGGTCGGCACCTACTCGGCCACCGACCCGGAGCTCGAGCGGCTCGCCTGCGAGCGCCTGGGCCTCGAGCCGGCGCCGGTCTCGACGCAGATCCTGCAGCGCGACCGGCACGCCGAGCTGCTCTCGTCGCTCGCGCTGCTCGCCTCGTCGCTCGACAAGTTCGCCACCGAGATCAGGCACCTCGCGCGAACCGAGGTACGGGAGATCGAGGAGCCGTTCGGCAAGGGCCAGAAGGGCTCCTCGGCGATGCCGCACAAGCGCAACCCGATCACGGCCGAGCGGATCTGCGGCCTTGCGCGCGTCGTGCGCGCGGCCTCGGTCGTCGGGCTGGAGAACGTCGCGCTCTGGCACGAGCGCGACATCTCGCACTCCTCCGCCGAGCGGGTTGTCCTCCCCGATTCGTTCCTCGCGCTCGACTACATGCTCGACCGTTTCACCTGGCTCGTCTCCGGGCTCGTCGTCCGGCCCGAGCGGATGCGCGAGAACCTCGACGCGAGCCACGGGCTCTTCTTCAGCCAGCGGCTGCTGCTCGCGCTCGTCGAATCGGGGCTTGCGCGCGACGATGCCTACCGGCTCGTCCAGCGCCACGCGATGCAGGCCTGGGACGAAGGGCGCGACTTCCCGGAGCTCGTCGCAGCCGATCCCGAGATCGCGGCCCGCGTCGAGCTCACCCAGGTCTTCGATCTCGCTTCGTACACCCGGCACGTGGACACCGTCTTCGAGCGGCTCCGCGGGCTCGTCCGAAAGGAGGAGGTAGTCCATGCCTGAGGCAGCCGTCCACGTCGGCAGCGGCAAGGTCCGCGAGCTGTACGCGCTCGACGATGCGCGTCTGCTGCTCGTCGCCAGCGATCGGATCTCGACCTTCGACATCGTGCTCCCGACCGAGATTCCGGACAAGGGGCGCGTCCTCACCGGGCTCTCCGCGTTCTGGTTCGCGCGCACGCGCGAGCTCTGCCCGAACCACCTGCTCGCCCTGCGCGAGGACGGGCGCTCGACCGAGTGTCGGCGCCTGGAGATGCTGCCGCTCGAGTGCGTCGTCCGCGGCTACCTCGCCGGGTCGGGTTGGAAGGACTACCAGCGGACGGGCTCCACCTCCGGCCGCGCGCTCCCAGAGGGCCTGGTCGAGTCGTCGCGCCTTCCCGAGCCGATCTTCACGCCCTCGACCAAGGCGACGACCGGCCACGACGAGAACATCGACGCCGAGCAGGCGGCGGAGCTCGTCGGCGCCGAGCGCTACGAGGAGGTCGAGCGGACGGCGCTCGCGTTGTACGGGTTCGCGGCGGAGCACGCGCTCTCCCGCGGGATCGTCATCGCCGACACGAAGTTCGAGTTCGGCCTCGCCGACGGGGAGCTCGTGCTCGCCGACGAGGCGCTGACGCCCGACTCCTCACGCTTCTGGCCGGCGGACGAGTACGCACCCGGCGGGCCGCAACCTTCGTTCGACAAGCAGTTCGTCCGTGACTACTGCGAGACGCTCGGCTGGAACAAGACCTACCCCGGGCCCGAGCTGCCGCAGGACGTCGTCACCGGCACGCGGGCTCGTTACGTCGAGGCGTTCGAGCGGCTGACCGGGATCGCCTTCGACGACTACCTCGCCGATCCGGACGTGGTGCTGCGGTGAGGGCCACCGTGCTCGTGCGGCCGAAGGCCGGCATCCTCGACCCGCAGGGGCAGGCGGTCGAGAGCTCGCTGCGCCAGCTCGGCTTCGCCGTCGCCGATGCTCGGATCGGCCGCGTCGTCGACCTGGAGGTCGAGGCGGCCGACCCGGTGGCCGCCCGCGCCGAGATAGAGCGCATGTGCGAGCAACTGCTCGCGAACCCGCTGATCGAGAGCTACGAGATCGAGCTCGAGCGCTGATGGAGGACAGTCCGCGCGTCGCAGTGATCGTCTTCCCGGGGTCGAACGACGACCGGGACGCGGCGTATGCGCTCGCGGCGGTCGGTGCCGATCCTGTCCTCGTCTGGCACGCCGAGCCGGAGCTGCCGGGCGACACCGGAGCGGTCGTCCTCCCCGGCGGGTTCTCGTACGGTGACTACCTCCGCTGCGGAGCGATCGCCCGCTTCGCGCCGGTGATGGCCGCAGTCGAAGCGTTCGCCGCCGAGGGCGGCCCGGTGCTCGGGATCTGCAACGGCTTCCAGATTCTCTGCGAAGCGGGCCTGCTCCCAGGCGTACTGCGCACGAACGCGTCGTTGCGGTTCGTCTGCCGCGACGTGGCGCTGCACGTCGAGCGGGCGGAGACCCTTTTCACTACGCGCTGCTTCGCCGGGCAGCGGCTGACGATCCCCGTCAAGCACGGCGAGGGCTGTTACGTACCGCCGGCCGACCTGCCGCAGAGCCAGGTCGTCCTGCGCTACGACGAGGACAACCCGAACGGCTCGACCGACGACATCGCGGGCGTGATCAACGCCGCCGGCAACGTGATGGGCCTGATGCCCCACCCCGAGCACGCGGTCGACCCGCTGCTCGGCTCGGGCGACGGCGCCCTAATCCTGGCCGCGCTCGTCGATGCGGCGCGCGACCGCTCGCTCGCCACCGCCTGACTACCAGACGGTGTTCGCGCGGTCGAGCTTGTGCAGCCTCGAGTCCTTCGTGACGAGCTTGGCGCGCCGCTCGCGGGCGCTTGCGTAGATGATCCGGTCGGCCGGATCTCGGTGGAATCCTCTCCGCTCCAGAAGAGCCGCAGAGACCGCGATCGGAGGCGTGAGCTCGATCGCTTCAACCCGCTCGGTTGCCAGCGCCCTCCCGATCCACGTGACAACGTCGCTTTCCAGCTCGATCCTGCCCCGCTCAGCGAGCATCGCGACTTCCCAGCAGCTCATCGTGCTCACGCCGATCGCTTCGGAATCCTCGATCGCCGCGCGCGCTCGGGAAGAGAGCTTCTTGGGCGCGACCATCCACCACAGCCACGCATGCGTGTCGAGGACGATCACTCCTCGTAGACGTCCCAGGGCACGTCGATTGGCTCGAGCAACTCGTCGTCACTAACGAGGAAGGTGATGCTTCCCTCGAGCGAGCCAGGCGCATTGGCGGCCACCACCCTGGCAACGGGGCGTCCCCGCTTGGTGACGACGATCGGCCGCCCCGTGGCCGCGACTTCGTCGAGCAGAGCCAGGCACCGGGCTTTGAACTGGCTCGCTGAGATTTTCAGCTCCTCCATGACCATGGTCACGGTACCACGGTCATCTAAGTCTCAGATTCCGAGCGCGCTCGCCAGCTCCGGGTGGTCGACCAGTGCCTCTCTGAGCTTCGCCAGGTCGCGAGCCCGCAAGGTGACCGGCCCGCGCCGCGCGACGCCGTCGGTCGCGTAGGCGAAGCGCACGAGCCGCTCGCCCTTCTCGCCCTCGAGTAACTGCACGATCGACGAGAAGCGCTTGTCGCCGGCGCGTTGCGGGAGCGTCAGCTCGTCGACCACCTCTGCCCTGCCCCACGGTGTGACGGGTTGCTTTGCCATGCCATCCAACCTACTTTGAGATGTGTGCAGCGTGTGCAACGCGTCGGTGCCGAGAGTGGAACGCTCTATCCACGGGCCACGCGCCAGCCTGTCCACCGCCAGTCGAGCAGCAACAACAGCTCGAACGGCATCCTGATCGCACTCGGGATCATGGTCTTCCTGCTGACGATCGCGGTCGCCTGGGTCGCGCTTCGCCCGGCGAAGAGCGGCCAGGACACGCGGGCCGATGCCTTGCTCCAGCGGGTTACGTCCGTCGAGGGAGCGCTCACCAGCCTGCGAACAGGCGTCGAGACGCTCGCCAAGCAGACTCAGGCCGCGGTGAATGCGAACGCTGCTGCCATCAAGAAGCTGCAGGGCGGCACGAAGCCGACACCCGCAGCCGTTCTACCACTCCGCTGTGCCGCCGAAGTGCAGGCGGAGATCGACGACATCCGCGGCTACATCGCCTACGGAACAGGAATCACGCGTCGCGTCACCCCGGACTGCAAGGCGTACCTGCAGCCGCGCTACGGGGGCTAGCCAGTAGCAGATACGCCGGGCTCGGTGGAAGAAATCTCGGCCACGGTTCGAATCGACAGAGACGGTAGTAGCGTCTACGCTCGCGTCGGCCGATGTTCGACAAGCACCGAGCGAAGAAGGCTGCGAAGCACTACGCGACGGAAATGGCGCGCTGGCAGCAGCAGCGCGACGCCTCCGCGGGTCTCCTCGAACTCGCGCAGACCTACTGCGGCGAGCCATCGAGCGACATCATCTTGAAGAGGGGCGAAGCCGTCTTCGCTGCGATCACAGGCACCAGTCTGGTCGAGGAGAGACGCGGCGCCGGCCAGTGGGCGGGCCGGTCTAGTGGCGTCTCGATCCCCATCGGCAGCATCGGCGGCCGCTCTGTCCGTTACCGCGTTGGCAGCTCTCGCGGCCACTTCGTACAAGGAGCGCCCGTCCCAACAGCGATCGATGTAGGAACGGTCTTCGTAACCAATCAGCGCGTGGTGTTTCAGGGATTGAGGCAGACCCGAGAGTGCCGCTTCGACAAGATGGTCGGCTTCCATCACACCGAAGACGGTTCCACCATCTTCTCGGTCTCTAACCGACAAAAGCCGACGACGGTTCATTACGGCCCCGAGCTCTCGGGGTGGTTCGACTTCCGCCTAGATCTTGCGCTCGCTCACTACCGAGACGACGTGCAGGCGCTCGTCGCCCAGCTAGAGCAAGACCTCAGCTCGGTTGACGCCATGAAGCCCTCGCTTCCCGCTGTGCCTCTCCTTGACAATCAGGCACAGCGACCCTCGCACGCTAGTGCCCGCGAACGCGGTCGGCCTTGACCCGTAAGGCCACCGAGTAGTCCTTTGCGAACGAGTCGGCCGTCCAGCCGAGCTCGGCGATCCGCGGCTCGTATTTCTCGACGTACTCCGGCACCTCCGGTGCAGGCGGGTCGTCCGTCAGGCGGGCATCCCCGGTCAGGATGACGATGTCACCGCCGCGGCCGTTGCCGTCCAGATGGACGGCTACCCGCGGATTCCGCGCGATGTTCCGCAGCTTCGGCGTGTCCGGCTTGCTGTAGATCAGCAGCTCGTCGTCGCCGTCCCAGAGGAACCAGACCGGCACGGGCACCGGCGTTCCGTCACGACCGACGGTCACGAGCCACGCGACGATCTCCTCGCGGAGCCGTCGCGCGACCCGTGATCCGAAGTCGGTCGAAGTGTCGACGAGCACGCCCGTAGCCTATGTGGCCTCCGGCACCGCCTTCGGCACCACCGCCGGCCCCGCCGCGTGGGCATGCCCGCGCGAGACGAGGTGCGAGTGGGACTCCGTGCCGTAGCCGCCGGGAACCGGGATGTAGAACTCGGGATAGCCCCACATGCCGTGCTCGGAGACGTCCAGGCCGGCCGTCTCGGTCTCCGCCTCGACGCGGATTCCCCACAGCCGCTTCATCACCCACAGCGAGCCGAACGAGGCCGCGAAGGTGAAGCCGCCGACGGCGGCCAGCCCGAGGGCCTGCACGCCGAGCTGGTGGAAGCTGCCGGTGTAGACGAGGCCGCCGCTGCCGGTCGCGAGATTGCTCGCGAGCGAGGGGACGGCGAAGATTCCCGTCGCAAGCGTCCCCCAGACGCCCGCGCAGCCATGCACCGCGACCGCTCCGATCGGGTCGTCGATCCCGATCCGCTCGACGCCGATCACGCCCACGACCGCGATCCCGGCCGCGACGAAGCCGATCACGACGGCCGCCCAGGGGGCCACGAATCCCGACGCGGCGGTGATCGCCACGAGCGCGGCGATCACGCCGTTCAGCATCATCGAGATGTCGGGCTTCCCCAGCACGACCCAGGCCGTGAGGATGCCGCCGAGCGCACCGGCCGCCGCGGCCACGTTCGTTGTCAGCGCGACGTAGCCGAAGAAGCCGATGTGGTGGCCGGTGACGACCGCGAGCGTCGAGCCCGGGTTGAAGCCGAACCAGCCGAACCAGAGGATCAAGGTGCCGAGAACGGCGTAGGGGATGTTGTGTCCCGGGATCGGGTTCGCGCGCCCGTCCGTGCCGAACTTCCCGATCCGCGGGCCGAGGATCAACGCGCCCGCGAGTGCGGCGAGCGCACCTTGATAGTGGACGACCGTCGAGCCGGCGAAGTCCTGCATGCCGTGCTTGAACAGCCAGCCGTGCGGGCTCCAGATCCAGTGCGAGACGATCGAGTAGATGATCGTGAAGACGCCGCCGAAGGCGAAGTAGACCCAGAGCTTCGCGCGCTCCGCCATCGCGCCCCACACGATCGCGAGGCTGACGCCTGCGAACACGACTTCGAAGAGGTAGCCGGCCGCGCCGGGGATCTCCGAGAACCAGTCGAACGGCTTCTGGCCGACGGCGATCATCGACTCGACCGAGGGGAAGAAGCCGTCCGTGCCGATGAAGCCATGGCCGCCGCCGAACGCCAGCCCGAAGCCGACCGCCCAGTAGACG
>JBBQTQ010000082.1:0-12621 GCA_038213135.1 Gaiellales bacterium | reverse complement strand
GATCGCGGAGATGAATCCGTCCTCCGAGGCGATCGCGCGCAGGTAGCGGTCCTTCTGCGCATCGGTCCCGAACGCGACGAGCGGGCGGACCGGGAACATCGTCGACTGGATGCCGGAGGCGAGGCCTGCGCAGCCCCAGGAGAGCTCCTCCGCGATGATCGCGGCGGTCACGTTGTCGACGCCGCCGCCTCCGTACTCGCGCGGGACACCGTAGGAGGTCAGGCCGAGGCGTGCCGCCTTCGCGAGCAGATCGGGTGGAGTGTCCTCGCGCTCGTCCCACTCGCCGGCAATCGGCCGCAGCTCGCGCTCGGCGAACTCGTGCGCGAGCGCGCGCAGCTCCTCCTGCTCCGGCGTGAGCCGGAACGAGATCCCGGCGGTGGGGCTAGAAGACGAAGAGCTCGACGCCACCGGAGACGTTCAGCTCCACGCCGGTGATGTACGACGCGAGGTCCGAGCAGAGGAACGCGATCGCGTTCGCGATCTCCTGCGGCTCGCCGGGCCGGCGCATCGCGGTTCGGCGCACCATCCGTTCGTTCATCTCCGAGTTGCCGAAGTTGAACGCCTCGGTGCCGATGATCCCGGGCACGATCGCGTTGCACGTGATCCCGTGCCGTGCTCCCTCGAGCGCGAGCGTCTTGGTCAGGCCGAGCAGCCCGGCCTTCGTCGTCGAGTAGCTCGCCTGCCCGAAGCCCCCGAGCGTCCCGGCGACCGACGCCATGTTCACGACCCGCCCCCACTTGCGCTCCTGCATGTGCGGCCACACCGCCTGCGCGCAGTTGAAGGCGCCGGTGAGGTTGACCCGCAGGTCGCGCTCCCAGAGCTCCGGCTGCTGGTCGCCGATCTGGGCGACGTGGTCGAGCGTGCCGGCGTTGTTGACGAGGATGTCGACCGCGCCGAAGTCCTCGACCACCCGCGCGACGACGGCGAGCACCTCCTCTCGATCGGTGACGTCACACTTGATCGCTGCCGCCCGCCGGCCGAGCTCCTGGATCTCCTTCGCCGTCTGCTCCGTGTAGACGAGCCCCTGCGCGCGCGCCGCCTGTGCGAGCACGCCGTAGCGCTCCGCGTCGCCTGACTCGTCGGACTCCACCTGGATGTCGGCGATCACGACGTCCGCGCCGGCCCGGGCGAGCGTCAGCGCATCCGCACGCCCGAGCCCGCGCGAGCCGCCCGTAACCAGGGCGACCCGCCCGGAAAGGTCGATCTCCAGCGCCATGTCAGCACGTGAGTGCCAAGCTGAAGCCTGGCACTGCGGTCTCGGCGGGATTCGAAACGTTCACTTCAGGAGGGCATCAGGATGTCGCGCGCGATCACGAGCCGCTGGATCTGCGAGGTGCCCTCGTAGATCTGGTAGAGCTTGGCGTCCCGCATCAGCTTCTCGACGGGGTACTCCTTCATGTAGCCGTAGCCGCCGAAGACCTGGACGGCGTTGGTCGTGACCTCCATCGCCATGTCCGCGGCGAACCGCTTCGCCATCGACGAGTAGAGCGTCGCCTTGCGGCCGTAGCCGTTGTCCAGCATCCACGCGGCCTGCCAGCAGAGGAGCCGCGCAGCCTCGATCCCGGTCGCCATGTCGGCGATCATGAAGTTGACGCCCTGGTTCATCGCGATCGGCTGGCCGAACGTGACCCGCTCCTTCGAGTAGTCGCACGCGTATTCGTAGGCGGCCCGCGCGACGCCGACGGCGCCGATCGCGGTGCCGGGCCGGGTCGTGTCGAGCGTCTGCATCGCGATCTTGAAGCCGTCGCCCTCGGCGCCGAGCAGGTTCTCGGCGGGGACGACGACGTCGGTGAGCGCGAAGGCCGTGGTATCGGTCGAGCGCTGCCCCATCTTGTCGAGGTGCTTCTCGATCGTCACGCCCGGCGTGTCCATCGGAACGATGAAGGCCGAGATGCCGCGATGGCCCTGCTCCTGGTCGGTCTTCGCGAACACGACCGTCCACGCCGCGTAGCCCGCATTCGTGATGAAGGTCTTGGAGCCGTTGAGGACGTATTCGTCGCCCTTGCGGATCGCCGTCGTGCGCATCCGCGCGACCTCCGAGCCAGCAACCGGCTAGGTAAGCCCGAACGAGCAAAGGATAGGCTCCTCGACCAGCGGCGCGAGCCACATCTGCATATTCACCTCGGTGCCCGCGATCACGACCGGCCCGGCACCAAGGCCGTTGACCGAGATCGCCGTGCCGATGCCCGAGCAGCCCCAGTTGACCTCTTCGCCGACGAGCACGCCGTCGAGCAGTCCCAACTCGGCGCCCCCGTACTCGGCGGGGACGTGAAGGTTCATGAGACCCACCTCATGCGCCTTCGCGATCACGTCGGCCGGGTGCTTCATGTCACGGTCGTACTCGGCCTCGCGCGGCCGGATCTCCTTCTCGGCGAAGTCGTGAGCCAGCTCGCGCAGCGACCGCTGCTCGTCCGTGAGGGCGAACGAGGGGCCTGCGGCGAGGGCGGTGTCCAACATCGTCATCTCGCGCTCTCCAAACCTTCGATTGACTAGTCAGTCAATCGTAAGCCCCGGGGAGGGCCCGGGTCAAGGGCTCCTCTTCCTCGGGGCGAGCGAGCAGGACGGCGCCGGCGACGACCGGGCCTGGCGGGCTCAGCTCCCGCCCGCGCTCGCGTTCGCCTTTCGCTAGATCGGGACGCCGACGCGCACGCTCGTCCCCCGGCCGGGAGCCGAGCGGATCTCGACCCGGCCGCCGATGCTCTCGACCCGCTCGCGCTGTGAGCGGAGCCCGATATGGCCCTCGGCCAGCCGGCTTGGCAACACGTGCGGGTCGAACCCCCGGCCGTTGTCGGCCACCTCGAGCAGGAGCTCGCCGTCAGCCTCCGAGAGGCGAAGGACCACCTCGCGGGCGTCCGCATGCTGGACGACGTTGGCGAGAAGCTCGCGCGCGGCGGTCAGCAGCAGACCCTCGTGAGGGTGTCGCCGGCCGTAGGCGAGGTCGAGATGGAGGGCGAACGCACCACGCCTCTGCGCGCGCTGGGCGAGCGTGCGCAGCGCCGCCTCGGCGCCCGCCTGCTCGAGCACGTACGGGTGCAGCTCGAAAACCGCCTCGCGCAGCTCGCCGATCGTGCCCGCGATCGCGGCGTCTGCCCTCGGTAACGCGGGATGCCAGCCACCGTCGGCCGCCTCCTCCAGGTCGTGTCGCGCGGAGAGCAGGTTCTGGATCGCGCTGTCGTGGAGTCCTTCGGCAAGCACGCGCCGCTCCCGCTCCTCTGCGGTGAGCGCGTCCGTCATCAGGCGCCGCCGCACCTCGGCTAGCTCCTGGATCCGCGAATTGCGGCGCTGGAGCACCGCCGAGAGCAACACCGCAGCGAGCGACAGCCAGACGAGGAAGCCGGTCTGGACCAGGATGAACCTGGTCGCGCCTGGGGTGTGGTGCGCGGGATGGACGACCGCCTGGATCACGTAGGCGCCTACCGTGGCGAGTCCGGCGAGCGCGGTGAGCTGCGGGCGGAAGCGGAAGGCGACCGTGACCGGCACGAGCAGGTAGGCGAGCCGCGCCTGCGAGAAGGCGCCGCCGGAGAAGGCGACCAGCACCGTGATCGCGGCCACGTCGAGAACGGTGGCGCCGAGGATGAAGCGGATCGTCACCCGGCACAGGTACACCCAGACGAGCGCGGCCACGGCGTAGCCGGCGACGCTCGCGACCGCGAAGTAGAAGTCCTCCGGCTCCGGGTTCGGGTGCGGGATCGTCCGCGCAGCGACCATCAGCGGGACTACCGCCAGCCTGAGCCAGGCAATTCGCCGCTCGCCCTCGGCCGCCGCGTCCGGGAGCTCGGAGACCGGCCCGGTCGCGGCGAGGTCCAGCCCGCCTACTCGATCAGTCGCCGTCGCATCGCCTCCGCGACCGCCGCCGCCCGGTCGGAGACCCCGAGCTTCTCGTAGACGTGCTGGGCGTGAGTCTTCACGGTCGTCACGCCCAGGAAGAGCTCCTTCGCGATCTCCGGGAGGCTCTTGCCGGCCGCGATCATCCGGAGGATCTCGCGCTCCCGGTCGGTCAGGACAGGCCCCTCGTCGACACCGCGCATCCGGATCTCCCCGACGAGCCCCGCCGTCAGCTCGGGGGGCACGACGGTCTCGCCGCGCGAGACCGCGAGCACCGCGTCGACGATCTGCTCGCGTCGCGCCTCCTTCGGGAGGTAGCCCGCCGCGCCGGTCTGCAGCGCCTCGTAGACGAGACCGCTGTCGGTGAACGCCGAGAGCAGGAGCACTCGGGTCGGAAGGCCCTCGCGGATGACCGCGTGCACGACCGCGACGCCGTCGAGCCCGGGCAGCTTGTAGTCGAGCAGCGCGACATCCGGAGAATGCGCCTGGATCTCCGCCAGGGCCGCGCGGCCCTCCTCGGCCTCGGCGACGACCTCGACCCGGCCGCTCGCCGTCAGCGCCCGCACGACGCCCTCGCGGTAAAGGGGGTGGTCGTCGGCAACGACCACGCGCACCTTGATCTTCGCGTCGGACACCGCGCGGATGCTACGCCTAGCCGAAGCAGGCTCGAGCGCGGCTTGCAGCATCGCTGGTTCACGGTTGTTGGAGATAGCCGTCCAGCATCTCCTGCGACGGCGAGCGCCGCGATCCGTTGGTCGCACGATCCGTCCAACCCACCGCCTCCTCCGCCCGGTCGTCCGTTCGGAGGGTATGAGTGGATCGCTGACTGGGACTGGCGCTCGACCACCTCGCTCCGGCGAGGTCATAGACTCACGCCGTGGATTTCGAGCTCAGCTCAGAGCAGCAGCTGATCCAGGAGACGGTCCGGGGATTCGTCGACGAGCGTGTCCTGCCGAACGCGATCGAGAACGACATCAACCACCACCTCGAGCTCGGGGCGATCGAGGGCATGGCCGAGCTCGGGCTGCTCGGCGTGGTGATTCCCGAGGAGTACGGCGGCGCCGGGCTCGATTTCGTCTCCGAGGCCCTGGTCTGCGAGGAGATCGAGCGCGGCGAGGCGGCCTTCCGGACCTTGATCTCCGTGCACGTGGGCCTCAACTCGCTGGCGCTGCTGCGCTACGGCACGGAGGAGCAGAAGCAGCGCTATTTGGTGCCGCAGGCGCGTGGCGAAAAGCTCGCCTGCTTCGGTCTGACCGAGCCCGCTGCCGGCTCGGACGTGGCGGCGATGCGGACGACGGCGCGGCGCGAGGGTGACGTCTACGTGCTGAACGGCCAGAAGAACTGGATCTCCTACGCGGCGGTCGCCGACCATGCGCTCGTCTTCGCGAAGACCGATCCGGCCGCGAAGCACAAGGGGATCTCGGCGTTCCTGCTCGAGAAGGGCTGGTCGGGCTTCACCTCAGCGGAGACCGAGAACAAGCTCGGCATCTGGGCCGGCTCGACCGGCGAGCTTTTCTTCGAGAACGTCGAGGTGCCGGCCGAGAACCTGCTCGGCGAGGAGGGACAGGGCTTCGAGATCGCGATGTACGGGCTCGACCAGGGCCGCTTCACGGTCGCGGCCGGCGCCTGCGGCGTCGTGCGGGCGTGCCTCGAGCGCTCGGTCGAGTACGCGCGCGAGCGGGAGACGTTCGGGCAGCCGATCGGCCGCTACCAGTTCGTCCAGGACATGATCGCCAAGATGGTGCTCGGCTACGAGACCTCGAAGCTGCTCGTGATGCAGGCCGCGTGGATGAAGGACCAGGGCAAGCGCAATACGCGCGAGACCTCACTGGCGAAGTGGCACGCGACCGAGTCGGCGTTCGAGGCGGCGCACCTCGCGATCCAGGTGCACGGCTCGTACGGCTACTCGGCGGAGTACGGAATCGAGCGCTACTTCCGCAACGCGCGCGCGCCGATCATCTACGAGGGCACGACGCAGATCCACAAGATGATGCAGGCCGAGCACGCGCTCGGCTACCGCTCGCTGAACGGCCACCCGGGCGAGATGTCACCGCTCGTCGCGTGGGGGCCGGCGCTGGCCGCGTCTCGCTAGCGCGGAGGGAGTCCGAGCCCGCACCAGGGCCAGTCGTCGGGCGTCTCGCAGAGGCCAGCGCGGGCTGCGTTCGCAAGGACGTACTCGCAGGCGGCCTCAAGGTGCTCCTCGTCGCGGATGACCCAGGCGGCGAACCGCTCCTCGAAGACATGGCCCTTTCGTCCCCGCCTCGCGTTCGACCATCTCGCGTACGCATAGTTCAGGGTCTTCATGCCGGTCGAGAGACTGGCGAGCGTCGACTCGATGACGAGGTGGTAGTGGGTGCCGACGAAGCACCACGCGTGCAGACCACCCCAGGCCGGGGAAAGACAGATTGCTCTCAGGCGAGCCGAGAGGAAGCGCCGGTCGCCGTCGTCGCCGAACAACAGCAGGCCGGCCACCGCACGGGAGGTCACGTGATAGATGCCCTCGTCGGGCAGCAGATAGCGCGGCGCGGGCACGAGGGGAGCGTAGGCGGCGCGAGCCCGAGTGAGCCGTGCCGCGCACCTTTCGGCACACCTTTGTGACACTTCCGACCCCGTAGACTGTCTCCGGGGTTGGCCCGAAGAGACAGGTCGACCGGCTAGGACTTGGGCTCTGGCTCGCCGTCCCAGTAGTCGAGGTGCGCGGCCGACTCGCGGGCCATCAGCTTCACCTGCTCGATCCCCTCGGCGTCCGCGCCCGCCCAGACGCCGACCTTGTCGCTGTCCGGATAACGGCAGACCTCTACCTTCGCGAGCGTGGAGACCATGAGCACTCGAGCCGGCTCCTCACCGTTGTTGCGGATCAGGTGTCCGCCGGCGGGGCCGCGGAGGAAGACCTCGAGGTCGCCCTCGCCGAGCTCCGATTCGCCACCCGGCCCACGTAGCGTGACACGGCCCGAGACGACGAGCGCCATCTCCTCCTCTGCGTAGTGCTCGTGGTACGGGCAGATCGCCGCGCCCGGCGGGAGCTCGTACAGCGTCGCGCCGACCAGCTCGCCGCCGAGCCGCCGGCCGACCGCGACCTCCTTCGCCTCGTAGCCCGGCCGCGTCCCCGCGTCGTCCCAATCGTCACTGAGCAGGTTGAAGCCCGCGGTCACGGCTCGCCCTCCCAGTAGTCGAGCCCCGCGTCGCCGGCGCGGAACCGGAAGCGACCGAACTTCGACGCCGCGAGCACCTTGCCGCTGTCCGGGTACTCCACGACCTCGGGCGAACGCTGCGAGGAGAAGATCAGCACGCGCGCCGGCTCCTGACCGCGGTTCGTCAGCTTGTGCGCACCCTCGGGCCCGCGTTTGAAGAGCAGGACATCGCCCCGCGCCAACTCCCGTTCGCCGTCCGGGTCACGCAGGGTCGGAGCACCCGCGAGCACTACGAGCAGCTCCTCGTTCCCGTGGTGGAAGTGGTAAGGCCAGGTCGACTGGCCGGCCGGCAGCTCGTAGATCGAGGCGCCGAGCAGCTTCGCCCCGAGCCGAGCGGCGGCCCAGAAGTCCGTCCGCTCGTAGCCGGGCCGTGACTCCCGCTCGTCGAACTCGTCCGCGAAGACGTTGACCGGCACGGGCTGAGTCTAAGCTGACCCCGGTGACCGCGCTCCTCGCCGCCGTCCTGCTCGCGGGACTGCCGAAGCAAGGCGTGCTGGTCCCCGGCACGAGCCTCGCCGGCCTGCGCCTGGGCGCAACCCCGGCGCAGGTGCGCGGCACCCTCGGGGGCCACTTCGGCCGCTGCCAGGACTGCACTCAGCCGACCTGGTACTACAACTACGCCCCCTTCGAGCCACAGGGCTTCGCGGTCTCCTTCCGCGGCGGCCGCGTCAACTCCCTCTACACGATCTGGTCGCCCGCAGGCTGGCGCACGCGCGAAGGCCTCCTGATCGGCGCGGACGCGCCGCAGCTCACGACCACCTACGGGCGCCTCATGCACGTCCCCTGCGGGGCCTACTCCGCCTACCTGAAGCGCACGACCACGGCGACGACCGAGATCTACGTCTTCGAGGAGCGCGTCTGGGGCTTCGGACTCAGCTCGGCTGGGGCTCCGGTTTGCCACTGACGCGAGCCTCGATACCGAGCAGCGACCCGACGATCGGAATCGCGAGCAGCACCGGCAGCGCGCAGAACGGCCACAGCACCTGGTAGCCGCTCGTCGCGCTCAGGTACGGCTTCGTCAGGTCGATCGTCGCGCCCGCGAGCAGCGGCCCGAACAACAAGCCGAACCCCTTCGTCGTCGTCGCCAGGCCCGAGATCGCCCCGCGGTGCTCGTCGGGCATCAGCTTGAAGAGCAGTCCCCAGGCCAGGGTCGTCACCATCCCCGCGGCCACCGCCACCGGGAACATCAGCGCCAGGTAGTACACGTGCCACTTGGTCGCGAGTCCCGCGACGAGCAGCCCACCTCCGTACACGAACGAGGCGACGAAGATCACGCGGGCGAGACCCACACGGTCGCCGAGCGGCCCCGCCACGATCGCCGCCACCGTGTAGCCGGCCGCAACCGTCGCCAGCACCTCCGAGGAGACAGAGATCGGCTGGTGCAGCCCCTGCGTGACGTAGAGGACGACGAAGGTGCTCATCGCCGCAAACGTCCCCTCCCAGGCCGCGTTCGCCGCCAGGAAGCGGCGCACCTCTGGCTCCCTCCGGAAGATCGTCCAGCTCGTCGAGAGGTACGCGCCCACGCCTTTGAAGACCCGCGACTCGCCACCCCGTTCCCGCACGAGCACGATCGCGCCGCCGCAGGCGGCCGTCGTCACGATCGCCGCGCAGAGGAACGGAGCCGGATGCCACGACTTGTAGAGGAAGCCGCCGGCGATCAATGCCGTGCCGAGCGCGGCCCCTCTGAAGACGTGCTGAACGCTCTGCGAGCGTCCGTACAGTCGCGGCGGCACGAGGTCCGGATAGAGGCCGCGATAGGGCGGCTCGTAGATGTAGTAGGCGAAGTAGAAGGCGAGCATGATCAGCGTCGCCGTCCAGATCGTCGGCATGAAGGCGACGAGCGCGAGGCAGAAGCCGAGCGGGCCCAGGGCGGCGAGCATGAAGGGACGCCGCCTGCCGAGCGGCGTATGGAAGGTGTCGCTCCAGGGCCCGATCACGAGCGGCAGCGTCAGCGCGAAGAACCCCTCCGCCGCGATCACCGAGGCGACGAGCGTCGCCGAGCTCGTGAACTCGTCCTGCAGGAGCTTCGGCAGGTAGGCGCGGGTGATGCTGATCGAGAACGCGAGGCCGAAGGCGCCGACCCCGAGGCGCCAGACGATCGAGCGATTCACGCGATCGCCGCCGATCGCACCGCCAGCCCGCCCCCGATCACCTCGACCACTGCCCGCTCCGCGCGGGCGACGTCCTCCTCGGAGTCGGGCAGCCGGCCGAGCACCCAGCCGGTCAGGATCTCCTCGATCGCGCCGTAGAAGACCCAGCTCGCGAGCAGCGCCTCGACGTCCGTCCGCAGCTCGCCCTCTTCCTGGCCGCGCGTCACGATCCGCTGGATTGCCGCGAACGCCTGCTCGATCTCGTCCACCTGGCGGGCCATCTGCGGGCTTCGCGCGACCTCCCGGACGAGCACGCGCACGAGGTCGGGGTCGCGTCGCCACGAGCGCAGCAGCACCGCCGCGATCTGCCGCAACTGCTCCCGCGCGGGCTCGCCGGACTCCTCCACCTCACGCATCCGTGCAAGCAGCTCGCTCCACGTGCCGCGGAAGACGCTCTCGAGCAGCTGCTCCTTGGAGGCGAAGTAGTGGTAGACGAGCCCGTGCGCGATGCCCGCCTCCTCGGCGATGTCCTGCACGCGCGAGGTGTGGTAGCCCTTGCGTGCGAAGACGCGCACGGCGGCGGCGAGGATCAGCCGGCGCTTCTCCTCCTGGGCGATTGACCGGTCAGTCAACTCTTGCCCATCGTACTGTTGAATTCGGGCGGTGCAACCGCTCGCGGGCCTGCTCGTCGTCGACTTCTCGCGCTACACGCCGGGTCCGTTCGCGAGTCGCGAGCTGCTCCGGTTCGGGGCGCGCGTGGTGAAGGTGGAGCCGCCCGAGGGCGACCCTCTGCTCGCGATGACGCCTGGCTGGTACGAGGCGCTGAACGGGGGCAAGGAGGTGATCACGCTCGACCTGAAAGACGCCGCGGGCCTCGCGGATGCCCAACGACTCGTCGACGACGCCGACGTCGTCCTCGACGGCTTCCGGCCCGGCGTGCTCGAGCGGCTCGGCCTGCGGATCCCGGAGCGAGCCGTGCTCTGCGCGCTGACCGGCTTCGGAGCCGACTCGCAGCAGGCCGCGCACGACCTGAACTACCTCGGCTACGCGGGCGTGCTCGCCGACACCGCGCCAGCCCTGCCGCCCGTCCAGATCGCCGACCTCTGCGCCGGATCGCTCGGTGCAGTCGGAGAGATCCTGGCCGCGCTCCTCCAGCGCGAGTGCACCGGCCACGGCGCGCGCATCGACCTCTCGATGACCCATGGCTCGCACCGACTCGTCTCGTACCGGCTCGGCGGCGAGCCGATCCCGAAGCTGCTGACCGGCGGCCTCGCCTGCTATCGGATCTACGCGACCGCGGACGGCCGCTGGCTGACCGTCGCCGCGCTCGAGGCGAAGTTCTTCCGCCGGCTCACCGAGCTCGTCGGCCGACCGGAGCTCGCCGAGCAGCAGTTCGGCGACCAGGACGCGCTCGGCTCGGAGCTCGCGACGATCTTCGCGACGCGGCCGCTCGCCGAGTGGCTCGACCTGTTCGAGGGAGAGGACGTCTGCGCCGGCCCCGTCCTGACGCTCGAGGAGGCTGCGTCGGCCCTAAGCGGCTCCTAGCCCTCGTACGCCAGCGCGTGCGCTTTGACCAGCGCGGCAACAATCTTGTCGCGATCCTCCGGGTGGGCGTTCAACCAGCGACCGCTTGGGTGCGGGGCTCGTAGCACCTCCACGTCGACCGCGATCCGTGCTCGATCCCATCCTGCCTGGGCCTTACGCCCGCAAAGAACCACGGCCCGCAACTGAGGCAGAAGCGACAAAAGGTCAATGAGCGCAGGTCTTGCTTCATCGATGTCGACGGTTCGGACGTTGCCGATCCTGTTCTCGTCGCCGAGATACCACGGGACGATGTTCCAGTTGACGACGTCACGTGCCCGATCGATGCCCGCCTCGCGAAAGATCCCCCACATGTTCTCGGCGGAGGGGTCGTTGTTGTCGGCGCTGATGAACCCGGAGCCGTGAACGGCGTCCGCGCGCCGACCAGGATTCTCGAAGAGAAGGAGAATGCGAGCATCTACGCCAGCCTCGGTCGGGTCGAACCAAGGCACGGACTCTCCGCCTCGCTGCTCGCGCAACCGGCGCACGAACTGCGTTAACGCTATGACGTGCGGCTCTTCGAGAAGCGCCTGTTTCCTTTCAACCTCCCGTCGGTCCCGGTGCGCCCGTGGTGCCGCCGCCGGCGACGCGCCCGCCACGCCAACCTTTGCTTCGACGGCGGCAGGGGGAGCGGCTTTGATGACGAGGCATGGGGCATGGAGAACTGCGAGGTCATCGGCCCAGCCGCTCCAGAGCATCGCCGCTCCGAGAAGCGACAGCGGGCGGTCGGCGGTCACGGCATTTGCAGCTGCAACATCAGGGAGGGCATCCCGGAAGGCGTTGACAGCCATGCTCGCGTCATCCACGTGTGTCGCCGCCTTGGCGCGGTCGGTAACAAACGCCTCCCAGAGAAATAGGCCGTAGCGTGCGTCAGCGAACCGAGCCCAGTCGACGAACGCTTGGGCATTGGGTACGCGTTTCCTCAGCTCGCTCAGGATCCAGGCAACCTGGACTGCCCCTGTTGCAAGAGCACCCGCTCCGCCTCCAGCAGACCATGAGCGGTTCCCTTCACCGCTACGCGCCGCGCCAAGCCTAAGAACTCGAATCACAATGACGGCCGGAGTCTTCTGAAGCAGACGAGGCAGCAGCCGAGGGCGAGGAAGGCTTCGTGGATCTCGGCTCGGCGGTCGTAGCGGACGAGCAGCCGCTTGAATTGGTGGAGCCAGGCGAAGGTGCGCTCGACGACCCAGCGGGCGCGGCCCAAGCCGGAGCCGTGTTCGGTCTGGCGGCGGGCGATCTCTGGCCTGATCCCGCGCTCACGCAACAGGCGCCGGTACTTGTCGTGGTCGTAGCCTCGGTCGGCTGTGACACGCTCGGGCCGCTGTCGCGGCCGGCCGACCTTGCCGCGTACGGGCGGGACCCGCTCGATCAGCGGGATCAGCTGGGTGACATCGTTGCGGTTGCCGCCTGTGAGCGTCCAGGCGAGCGGGATCCCGGTCGCGTCGACCAGGAGATGGTGCTTGGAGCCGTTTCTGGCTCTATCAACCGGGCTCGGGCCCGTCTCGGAGCCCCCTTTTTCGCCTGCACGTGACTGGAGTCGGCGACCGCTCGCGACCACTCGATCTCACCGGCGGCTCGCAGCTCAGCGAGCAACCGCTCATGTAGCCGCTCCCACACGCCTGCCCGCTGCCACTCGTCCAACCGGCGGTAGCAGGTCAAGCCGCCGCCGAAGCCGAGCTCCAGCGGCAGATGCCGCCAGGCGATCCCCGTGTGCAGCACGAACAAGATCCCCTGCAACGCCGCCCGGTCGGGCAGCCGCTTACGACCTGGATAGCGAAAGCGACGCTCCGCCTTCGGCAACAACGGCTCGATCCGCTGCCACAACTCGTCCGAGACGATCCACGGCGCAACAGCCATCGGTACCCCTCTCAGCTTGACGACGGATACCGACGCCGTTCGTCGTCAGCGAGCGGGTCCCTTCATTTCGATTCGAG
>JBBQTQ010000081.1:0-13085 GCA_038213135.1 Gaiellales bacterium | reverse complement strand
GCCGTGCTCGAGGACGGGCGATGAGCCTCCTCTACAGCCTCGGCGTGTCGAAGCTCTTCGACGACGACCCCGAGCGCTGCTGGCTGCGGGTCCGCAGGTACGTCGCGTACGTCACCCAGGCGCTCGCGCCCGGCTCCGCCGGCTACGGCGTCGACCGGATGATCCCGACGGGGCCGCTCGTCGTCGCCGCCAACCACTTCACCGAGCTCGACCCGTCCTTCGTCGGGATCTATTCGCCTCGGTCCATGTACTACATGTCGAAGCTCGAGCTGCTCTCGATGCCGATCGTGGGCGAGTCGCTGCGCATGACCGGCGCCTTCTCGGTGCGACGCGGCGTCGGAGACCGCGACGCGATCCGGATGGCTCGCTGGGTCGTCGACAGCGGCCATGCACTCGGGGTCTTCACCGAGGGTACGCGCCAGCACTTCGGCTATCCCGGCCCGATGCACACGGCCGCGGCGATGATCGCGATCCAGGCGGGCGTGCCAATCGTGCCTTGCGGGATCGACACCTTCCGCTGGAGCCCGAAGAACCGCCGCCCGTGCGCCGTCGTCTGGGGCGAGCGGATCGACCTCACGGGGCTACCGCGCAACGGCAAGGGCTACAAGGAAGGAACGGCGATCGTCGAGGCCGAGATCCTGCGGCTGTGGCGGCAGGCGGCCGAGGCGGCCGCCACGGGCATGCCGGAGCAGCTTCCCGACGGCACGCCGAAATCGAGCTGGATCCGGCCGCGGAAGACCTACCCGCAGCTCGGGCTCCCGTCCTGGCCGACGGACGACTGGGCGCGTGAGCCGCTCGGGCCGTCCTACCAGGCGCAACGGTGATCGTCGAGCCGGCCCGCGCGATCCGGGGCGCGATCGCGGTGCCGGGGGACAAGTCGATCTCGCACCGGGCGCTGCTGATCGGCGCAATCTGCGAAGGCGAGACGCGGATCACGAGCTTCGGCCGCTCCGGCGACACGGAGTCGACGATCGCGGCATTGCGTGCGCTAGGTGTCGAGCTCGTCGAGGAGTCGGACGACGCGCTCGTCGTGCGCGGTGTGGGCCTGCGTGGCCTATACGAGCCGGGCGAGCCGATCGACTGCGGGAACGCAGGAACTCTGGCGAGGCTGCTCGCCGGCATCCTCGCCGGCCAGGAGGGCCGGAGCTTCGAGCTGACGGGCGACGATTCGCTGCGGTCCCGCCCGATGGCGCGGATCGCCGAGCCGCTCGCGGAGCTGGGCGCACGCATCGAGACCGACGAAGGCCGGCTGCCGCTCCGGATCGCGGGCGCCGCCCTGCACGGCATCCGCCACGAGCCGCCGGTTGCGAGCGCCCAGGTGAAGTCGTGCGTCCTCCTGGCCGGGCTCTACGCCGCCGGCGAGACGACGGTCGTCGAGCCGGTGCCGACCCGGGATCACACCGAACGGCTGCTCCGAGCGGCGGGCGCATCGCTCACGACCGCTCCCGGCCGTGTGACCATCCGTCCGGCCGAGCGCCTGCAGCTCGACGAGGTACAGGTGCCCGGTGACTTCTCGTCGGCCGCCCCGTTCATCGTCGCGGCGACGCTGCTGCCGGGGTCGGAGCTCGTCGTCGCGGGCGTCGGTATCAACCCGACCCGCACCGGGCTCCTGAGCGTGCTCGAACGGATGGGGGCGAGGATCGGCGTGCTCAACCGCCGCGTCGTCTCGGGCGAGCCGATCGCCGACCTCGAGGTGGCGTACGCAGAGCTCGTCGCGACTGCGATCGAGCCCGCCGAGGTGCCGCTCCTCGTCGACGAGCTGCCGCTCTTCGCGCTCGCGGCCTCGATGGCCCGCGGCGAATCCCAGGTTCGAGGCGCCCAAGAACTGCGCGAAAAGGAGACAGATCGAATCGAAACTGTGACTTCTGCCCTCCGACCCCTTGGCATCCGTGTCCGGGACCGTCACGATGGCCTCGGGGTGAGAGGGATACCCACCCGCCCTAAGGGTGGGGGTATGAGCTCACACGGCGACCACCGGATCGCGATGCTCGGGGCGATCGCCGGGCTCGTTTCGCGGGAGGGCGTGCGGATCGAGGGGGCCGAGGCGGCGGCAGTATCCTTCCCCGGGTTCTACGACCTCCTGGGATCGGTGAGCGAACGATGATCGTCGCAATCGACGGGCCCGCGGGGGCCGGCAAGAGCACCGTTGCTCGCCGGCTCGCCGAGCGCCTCGGCTTCCGCTACCTCGACACGGGGGCGATGTACCGCGCGCTGACCTGGCTCGCGATGCGCGAGAGCGTTCCCCTGGACGAGTCCGAGCGGCTCGGCCGGCTCGCCGAGGACTACCCGGTCGAGCTCGACGAGCACGGGCGCGTCTCGATCGCCGGCACCGACGTGACGGCCGCGATCCGCCGCTCCCAGATCGACCGGCTCGTCCCCGTGGTCGCGCGGCACACCGAGGTGCGGGCCGTGATGCGCGAGCGGCAGCGCGAGCTCGGCGAGCTCGGCGATTGCGTGATCGAGGGCCGCGACATCGGTACGGTCGTCGCCCCGGGCGCGGCGGTGAAGGTCTACCTCAACGCCGACCGCGAGATCCGGGCCCGCCGCCGGCAGGCGGAGCGACCCGAGATCGGCGCCGATGCGCTCGCCACCGACCTGCGCGCCCGTGACGAGAGCGACGCCGCCCGCATGCGGCCGGCCGAGGACGCGATCGAGATCGACACGACTGACATCGAGGTCGACGAGGTCGTCGCACGGATCGAGGAGCTCGTCCGCACGCGGCAACCGGCTTGAGCGAGGAGATCGCCGGCAAGGTCGCGATCGTCGGCTTCCCGAATGTCGGCAAGTCGACGCTCGTCAACCGTCTGACGGTCAGCCGCGCGGCTGTCGTCCACGAGACGCCGGGCGTCACCCGCGACCGCAAGGAGCTCCTCTGCGAATGGGGCGGCAAGCGCTTCGTCCTGATCGACACCGGCGGCGTCGACATCACCGACCCCTCGCCGCTCGGCCGCGGCATCGTCGAGCAGGCGCAGGCCGCTGTCGCCGAGGCCGACCTCGTCCTCTTCGTCGTCGACGCGCAGGCCGGGGTCACACCGGGCGACGAGGAGCTCGCGACGATGCTTCGCCGCGCGCACAAGCCTGTGCTGGTGCTCGCGAACAAGATCGACGACCCGGTTCGGGATGCCGCCGCCCACGAGTTCCACCGCCTCGGACTCGGCGAGCCTGTGCCGCTCTCCTCGCTGCATGGGCACGGCACGGGTGACCTGCTCGACACGGTCGTCGCGCGACTCCCCGGCCATGGCCAGGCGCCTCCCGGAGAGGAGGCGATCCGCGTCGCGATCCTCGGCCGCCCGAACGTGGGCAAGTCCAGCCTGCTGAACGCGTTCCTGCGCGAAGATCGCGTGCTCGTCTCCGACATCCCCGGCACGACACGCGACGCGATCGACACCGCTCTGCGCCGCGGCGAGGAGACCTTCATCCTCGTCGACACCGCGGGCATCCGCCGCAAGCGCAAGCAGCGGCAGGGGATCGAGTACTACTCGGAGCTGCGGGCGCTCGAAGCGGCCGAGCGGGCAGACGTCGCGCTCGTGCTCGTGGATGCCTCGGAAGGCCTCGTCGACCAGGATCTCGCGATCGCCGACGTCGCGCGCAAGGCCCAGTGCTCGACGATCGTCGTGCTCTCGAAGTGGGACGTCACGACGATCACGATCGAGGACGTCCGCGACCGCCTCGAGTCGCGCCTGCGGCAGCGTCCGCCGATCGTCGCCGTCTCCGCCAAGTCGGGCCGCGGCGTCCAGCGGCTGCTCGACAAGACGGTGGAGCTCTACGCCAAGCACGCGGCCAGGATCACGACCGCCGACCTGAACAAGGTGCTCGCCGAGTTGCGAGCGGCCCGCGAGCCGCCGACTCGAAGCGGCAAGCGGCTCAATCTCCTCTACGGGACGCAGATCACGGCCCGGCCGCCACGCTTCCGGCTCTCCGTCAACGATCCGGGGCTGATCACGCGCGACTACGGCTACTGGGTCGAGAACCAGCTGCGAGAACGCTTCGAGCTCGCAGGTGTCCCCGTCTCGATCGATTTCGTGAGACGGTCCTAGGGCATGCGCGTCGTGGTCGTGGGCGGAGGCTCGTGGGGATCGGCGTTCGCGCGGTTGCTAGCCGATCGGGGGCACGAGACGACGCTCGCCTGCCGCGACCCCGAGCAGGCTCGCGTGATCGCCGAGACCGGGCGGAATCCACGCTATCTCCGCACCGCGAGCCTGAAGGGAATCGCCGCAGCGGCGATCGCCGATGCACCGCTCGCCGAGGCCGAGCTGATCGTCGTCGCCGTCCCGAGTCGCGCGTTCGGCGAGCTCGTGCGCTCTCTCCCCGGCGAGGCGCCGGTGCTCAGCCTGACGAAGGGCCTCGACCCGGCAACGGGCGAGCGGCTCTCGACGCTCGTCGAGGGACGTTCCGTGGCCGTCCTCTCGGGACCGAACCTTGCCGAGGAGGTCGGCGACGGGTTGCCGGCGGCGGCGGTCGTCGCGAGCGAGGACGAGGGGTTCGCGCTCCGCCTCCAGGAGGCGCTCAACTCGATGATCTTCCGCGTCTACGTGAATCCCGATCTGACGGGCGTCGAGCTCTGCGCCGCCGCCAAGAACGTGATCGCGCTCGCCGCAGGCGGCGTCGACGGGCTCGGCCTCGGCGACAACGCGAAGGCCGCGCTGATCACCCGCGGCCTCGCGGAGATGTCGCGACTCGGCGAGGCTGCCGGAGCGCGGCCGGAGACCTTCGCCGGCCTCGCCGGGATGGGCGACCTGATGGTCACCTGCTGGAGTCGCCACGGGCGCAATCGCCATGCGGGAGAGCTGATCGCGAAGGGCGCGACCCCCGCCGAGGCGGCGGCGGAGATCGGCCAGGTCGTCGAGGGACTGACGACCGCCCCGGTCCTCCGCGACCTCTCGCACCGGCTCGGGATCGAGCTGCCGATCACCGAAGGCGTCTGCCGGGTGCTCGGCGGCCAGAGTCTCGGCGATCTCGTGGCGGCTCTCATGGGCCGCCGTCCGAAAGGTGAGTAAGATCCGCCGCGAATGAGGCGCAGGGTCCTACTCGGCTCCGTCGGGCTCGCGCTCGTGCTGGCCGCCGCCGGCTGCGGTGGTGGAGGCAGCAAGAGCTCGAGTGGCGGCACGAGCGCTTCCGGAGGCACTCCGGCCGGTGCGGCCGCGGTCCCGGCCGACGCGCCGGCTTTCCTCACCGCGAACCTCGACTTCAACTCGGACGCCTGGAAGCAGCTGCTCACGCTCGCGCGCAAGTTCCCGAGCATCGAGACGGCGCTCAAGAACGAGCAGGACAAGCTCGCCAAGAAGGGCAAGTCCTTCGGCAAGGACATCCAGCCCGTGCTCGGCAGCGAAGGCGACCTCGCCTTCCTCGCCCTCAAGAAGCAGGACTTCGTGATCGTCCTGAAGCCGACCGACAGCTCCAAGCTCGACTCGCTCTTCTCGACCTCGGGCACGCCGCCGGCGCGCGCCGACGTCAACGGCTTCACGGTGCTGGCGCCCCAGCAGTCGAGCATCGACGCGGCCAAGAATGCGACCAGCCACCTCAGCGACGACCAGGCCTTCAAGGATGGGATCGGCGCGCTTTCTGGCGACGACCTGATCCGCTTCTACGGCGCGGGCCCGGCCATCCAGGAGGCCCTGAAGGCGCGGCTTGCGAAGGGCGGGACGATCCCGGGCACGACGACGAAGCTGCCGACGAACCTCGGCGGCAACACGAAGCTCGTCTGGGTCTCGGCCGGCGCGGCGCCCGCAACGGGCGGCATCCGGATCGACGGCGCGGCGAAGCTCGACCCCGCGCCGAAGACACAGACCTACACGCCGGCGCTGCCGGGCGACTTCGCCTCCGGCGCGCTCCTCTACGTCTCCTTCGCCCACCTCGACGGCCTGCTCAACCAGGCGCTCAACTCGTCGACGAACTCGAGCCTGAACCAGCAGCTCGCCCAGGCGGAGGCGGCTCTCGGCTTCTCGATCAAGAACGACCTGATTCCGCTGTTCGCCGGTGAGGCCGGAGTGGCCGTCTATCCCGGCGCGGCCGGCAGCAAGCGGACGTTCGTGTTCGCGCTGAAGGTCAGCGACGAGGGGAAGGCGAAGGACGTCTTCGGCAAGATCGCCAAGCTCGTCGGCGGGCTCGGCGGCGGCGCGACCACCGTGAACGTACCCGGCGTCGGCGAGGCGACCGAGATCAAGAGCAGCAAGTCGTCGATCTTCTTTGCCGTCTTCAACGGCAAGCTCGTGATCTCGAACTCGACCGACGGGCTGAAGAGCGTCGCCGGCGGCGGCAACCAGAACCTGGCCGACGACCCGCTCTACAAGGCCGCGGCCGACGGCGCGGGCTTGAGCGACACCAACGGCTTCCTCTACGTGAACCTGCAGGACGGCGCGTCGCTCTTCGGCTCGCTGCTCAAGTCGAGCAGCTCCGGCACGAGCTCGACGCTGAAGGCGAATGCGGGAGCGCTTCAATCGGCGCTCTTCTCGATCGCGCAGGACGGGAGCATCTTCCGCCTGCGCGGCTTTTTAGGCGTCAAGTAGCCGAACCGACGCCCATGCGCCGGGCTTTCGACTAGCCTGCCGGGATGCCAAAGCGCTCCTTTTCCTTCACCTCCGAGTCGGTCACCGAGGGTCATCCGGACAAGATCGCCGACCAGATTTCGGACTCCGTCCTCGACGCCGTTCTGACCCACGACCCGATGGGTCGCGTTGCGTGCGAGACGCTGATCACGACCGGGCTCGTGGTCGTCGCGGGCGAGATCTCGACGAAGGTGTACGTGGACATCCCGTCGATCGTGCGCAGCCGGATCACCGAGATCGGCTACACGCGCTCGGAGTGGGGGTTCGACGCGCAGACCTGCGGCGTCGTCGTGGCGCTCGACGAGCAGTCGCCCGACATCGCGCAGGGGGTCGACGCGTCGTACGAGGTGCAGCACGACCCCGGTGGCGACGACCCGCTCGACCGCGAGGGCGCGGGCGACCAGGGGATGATGTTCGGCTACGCCACCGACGAGACGCAGGAGCTGATGCCCCTGCCGATCATGCTGGCGCACCGGATCTGCAAGCGGCTGGCGGAGGTGCGCAAGGTCGGCGAGCTGCCCTACCTGCGACCGGACGGCAAGTCACAGGTGACGATCCGCTACGAGGAGGACGAGGACGGGCACCGGACGCCGGTCGAGATCGAGCGGATCCTGGTCTCGACCCAGCACGCCGAGGGCTGCGACGCGGAGACGCTGATCAAGCCCGACCTCGCCGAGCGCGTGCTGCACCCGATCCTGCCGAAGGAGCTCTACGACGAGTCTCGGCTCCTGGGCGACAAGGACTTCTTCTACTGCAACCCGACCGGGCGCTTCGTGATCGGCGGCCCGATGGGCGACAGCGGCCTCACCGGCCGCAAGATCATCGTCGACACCTATGGCGGCGCGGCGCCGCACGGCGGCGGCGCCTTCTCGGGCAAGGATCCGACGAAGGTCGACCGCTCGGCGGCCTACGCGGCCCGCTACGTGGCGAAGAACATCGTCGCCGCCGGCCTCGCGGCGCGCTGCCAGATTCAGGTCGCCTACGCGATCGGCGTCGCCCACCCGATGTCGGTGCTCGTCGAGACGTTCGGCACGGAGGCCGAGGGGATGACTCCCGAGCGGATCGAGGACCTGGTCGGCGAGCACTTCGACCTCCGCCCGGCTGCGATTCTCCGCGACCTCGACCTGCGCCGGCCGATCTACGCGAAGACCGCCGCGTACGGCCACTTCGGCCGCGACGACCACGACTTCACTTGGGAACGAACCGACAAGGCCGACCTCCTCCGTGAGGCGGCCGGCCTTGTCGTTGGAAGCGCTTCGGTCTAGCTCAGCCCGTTACGGGTTGGTGAGGATGGCGTTGTCGCACTGCTCGCCGATCGCGACGCCGTCGACCATCGTGCCATTCGGCGAGTCGCTGGCCACGGCGTCGGGCCTGTCGCCGACGCAGATCAGGTTCTCGCTGATCGAGACGTAGTCGCCGAAGATCACCGAGTAGCCCGCGGGATCGTTGAAGGGCGGGTCGAAGGGCCCGAGCTTCGGGCTGACCCTGTTTCCGAGCGAGATCGCATTCTGGCCGATCGAGACGCCGCTCGCGCAACCGTCGACGTCGCCGTAATCGGCGACGTCGCCGACCTCGTAGCCCTTCCTGTTCCCGACGAGCTTCACGTTCTGCCCGACATCGGCGTTGCAGACCTGGTTGCGGAACGTGCCGCCATTGAAGTCGACACCGCCGAGTCCACCCCAAAAGCAGGGCGCAGGCGGGTGACCCGAGCATGTTGACGGCGGCGCCGGCGTGCTGGTGGTTCCCAGGATGATCACGTTCCCGCCGACGGTGATGTCGTTGCTTGTGGGGTCCGGGCCGCTCTCGAACCAGATCCAGCGCGGCGAGGTCGCGATCACGTTGGCGTCGATCGTTGCCCCGTCCTGGATCGCGAGCGCGCCCCTCGAGAGCACGGTTACGTTGTTGACGTGAGCGTCGCCGGCGATCACGCACGTCCTGCCGGGTTGGACGATCACGTCCTTCGGCGGATCGGTGTTCGAATGGATCACGCCGCCCGTCGCCGTGGTGTTACACGAGAGCGGTGCTGCCGCGGCCCCCGTACCAGCGGCAAAACCCGCAAGAGCGAGCGATAACGCCGTCAATGTTGCGAAACCTGCTTTATGCATTAGCCCCACCCTAGTTAGGCCGGGCAATCGTACTCACTCAAAAGGGTGATGTCCAGGCTGCGACGCAAAGTCGCAAATCACGGCGTCGTCGCGTTCTCACACTGCTCGCCGTTCGCAATCGACGCTGTCGCTCCCGCCGAGGCGGCTGCGGCCGGGTGGTTGCCGACGCAGAGCAGCAGGTTGTCGATCTCAACTTGGTCGCCGATCAGGACCGAGAAGCTCCCGCCGGCGAACGTCGTTCCGGCGAGGCCGGCGATGCCGCCGCTGTTCGCGACGGCGAGCAGGCTGCGGCCGACGCTCGTCGGGCTGAAGCACCCGAACGAGCCGTCGTGGACGTTGCCGACCTCGAAGCCCTTCCTGTTCGAGACCAGCTTCAGGTTGCCGCCGATGTCGACGTTGCAGACCGTGTTCACCTGCGGACGGGTCGCGAAGTCGAAGCCGCCCCAGCTGCCCGCGCCGGGCCCGGTGGGCGCGCCGATCGGCGTCGCGGTCGTGCCCGAGACGATCATCTGGCCGCCCACGCTGATCGAGGGCGGGCCGGTGCCGTTCTCGAAGTAGATCCACTTCGCGCCGTTCGCCAGCAAGCTGCCGTCGATCGTCGCCCCGGCTCGCACGAACAGTGCGCCCTTCGCGAGCACGGTCACGTTGCCGCTCACGTGCGCTCCCGGGCCGATCACGCAGACCTTGTTCGGCGAGACGACGAGGTTGCCGTACGTGCCCGTATGGGCCGTCGTGCCGTTCGGCTCGGCGCAGGTCCCCGTCGCCGCACCGGCCGTGCCCAGGGTCGAGGCTGCCAGCCCGGCGGCGAACCCGGTGATCAGAAGCGCTCGGTTGTTGCGAATGTGCCCCTCCCTAAAGTGGCGAGAGGATGCTAGCTGCGAAAAACGCTCTACGTCCAGGGAGTTTGGCGGCGAGGCGTCCGCCCCGCCGCCTCCCCTCGCTACTCGCGACCTACAGACTTCGGCAGTCGCCGGCCTTCGCGCCCGCCGAGACGCTGTTGCTTCCCGAGCCGCCGCTGGCTGCCGGCTTGTTCGAGAGACAGATCAGGCTCAGACCGATGTTGTTGTTCGAGACGAACACGCCGCCCCTGTTCGAGAGCAGGATCACGTTCTGCCCGATGTCGTTGCCGGGCAGGGGATCTGCCGAGCAGGGCGACGCGTTCGACTCTCCGACGAAGAACGGGCCCTTGCTCTGCATGAGCTTCAGGTTGCCGCCGATCTCCGTCGCACAGATGGTGTTCGAGCCGCTGTAGTTCAGCGCGAGCGGCGGCGCGACTCCCGTCCCGCCGAGGATGATCACGCTGCCTTGGACCGAGTTCGGAGTGAAGCCGACCGGCAGCGTCACGCCTGCATCCATGACGAAGTACGCCGGATGCATCGCGGTGAGGTTGCCCGTGACCGAGCTGCCGAAGACCATCAGGCCGCCTCCGTTCACGTTGACGTTCCCGTCGACGTGCACGTTGTAGAGCAGGCAGTTCTGGCCCTTGTTGACGACGAGGTCGCCGCTGATCACTGTCGCTGCGAGCGGATTGCCGATCGCCGCGTTGCAGGCCGTCTGGGCGCCCGCCTGTCCAGGAATCGCCACGGCCGCAGCCGCGAGCGCACCGAGTACCAAGAACTTGCGCATTTCCCCCCTCTGATTGCTACCCCTCTCTGCTTAGTCGCTCGCAGGGGCGCCGTCTACCCCCAGGCGACTCAGGCGCGGCGCACGAAGAGCCCCGCGGCGGCCTTCTCGCCGACGGTGTGCTCGGAGCCGTTCACGCGGACGGTCAGCTCGGGGCCGCCCGCGGCCACCTCGAGCTGCTCGCCCGGCACGAGGCCTTCGCCGTAGAACCAGTGGAGGAGGTCGCCGTCGTGCTCGGCGAGCCGGACGATCGTCGCGCGCTCGCCGGCGCCGAGGTCGCTGAGCGGGGCGAGCTCGCGGTTCTCGGACTGCTCGAAGACCGTGTCGACCGGCCAGCCGTGCGGGCAGCGCTTCGGCCGTCCGAGCCGCTCGTCGATTCGCTCGATCATCTCGTCGCTGAAGGTGTCGCCGAGCTCGTCGGCATGGACGTGAGCCTCCGCGGCGGTGTAGCCCATGAAGTCCGTGAGCAGCCGCTCGATCAGCCGGTGGCGGCGAACGACGCGCTCGGCCCGCTCGCGGCCGGTCGCTGTCAGGATCGCCTCCTTCTTCTCGCCGCGCTCGACGAGGCCGTCCGCCTCGAGCCGCTTCAGCATCTCGCCGGCCGAGGCGCGGGAAACGCCGAGCATCTCGGCGACCCGCGAGGAGAGCGTGGGGGAGCCTGTGGCGTGCGGGCGGTACTCGCCGATCGGGAAGGCGAGGAAGTAGATCGTCTCCAGGTACTCGTCGACGGAATGGCCCTGCGCCATGCGGGCTACTCTAGTCCGGCCCCGTGTAAGGTGGCCCTTACATGGGTACCCGGGGCTTCCCCTCGTGAGCGGCACCCAGATCATCGTCCTCGGCTTGATCGCCGGCTCGACAATCCTGTTCGGGCTTCCCATGGCGCGGATGCGCGCGGTCGATGTGCGCGTGAAGGCCGCGCTGAGCGCGACTGCGACCGGGATCCTGCTCTTCCTCTTCTGGGACGTCGTCACGAACGGGATCGACCCGGTCGAGCAGGCGCTCACGGCCGCCCGCGGCGGCGCCTCGTGGGGGCGCTTTGCCGGCCTCGCCGCGGTCTTCGGCGGCGGCTTCTGCGTCGGCCTCCTGAGCCTCGTCTTCTACGACGGCTGGCTGCGCCGCCAGCAGGGCAAGGCGCTGATCGGGCCGGGGGCCGCGTCGACAGCCGAGTTCCACCAGACCTGGGTCGGCCGGCTCACCTCGGGCCAGTGGCTCTCGCTGCTGATCGCGACCGGCATCGGCCTGCACAACTTCTCGGAGGGGCTCGCGATCGGGCAGTCCGCCGCACAGGGCGCGACGAGCCTCGCGCTCGTCCTGATCATCGGCTTCGGGCTGCACAACGCGACCGAGGGCTTCGGGATCGTCGCGCCGCTGACCGGCGCCGACGACCGTCCCAGCTGGCGCTTCCTCGGGCTGCTCGGCCTGATCGGCGGCCTGCCGACCTTCGTCGGCACCGTGATCGGCCAGGCGTACACGAGCGCCTACCTCTCGGTCGCCTTCCTGGCGCTTGCCGGCGGCTCGATTCTCTATGTCGTGCTCGAGCTCGCGAACGTCAATCGCCGGCTCGGCTCGAAGGCGATCGTCACCTCCTCGATGCTGCTCGGGTTGATCCTCGGCTTCGGCACCGACTTCATCCTGCAAGCCGCAGGCGCGTAGGATCAGCCCGCGGTGCGCTGGCGCTTCGTCCTCGGGATCCTCCTCGTCGCGATCGTGCTCGGCATCGTCCTGCCGCTCACGCTGACCGGCGGGCGCAAAGGCGGGCAGGCCGCCACCGCGAACGTTCCCAGGCCCGGGACGGGCGGCTTCGTGTCCGGCGAGGGCAAGGGGCACGGCGAGGCCGGATCGATCACGCAGATCCTGCGGAAGGCCTACGACGACCGGGCCTACCCGGCTCGGACGATCGCGGTCAGCCGGGCGCAGGTCTCGCGGCTCGCCTACCTGCACGTGCGGGCCCACTCGGCCGGAGCCCACGTGTCCGGAGAGTGGAAGCAGCTCGGCAGCGCGCGCTTCCGCGCCCTGCCGTCCGAGCTCGCCCTCGCGAAGGCGCGACCGTGGAACGCCTCCGGCCGGCTCATCTCGCTCGCGGTGGCGCCGGTCTGCCACGCGGGCGACTGCCGGCTCTGGGTGGGGACGGCAGGCGGCGGCGTGTTCAGGACCGACGACGCATTGGCTCTGCACCCGCTCTGGACCGCGACGACCACCGGGATGACCTCCTCCGCGGTCGGTGTGTTGACCGTCGACCCGACAGATCCCACGGGCCGCACCGTGTACGCGGGAACCGGCGAGCTCGGGCTCGGCGACTCAGAGGCGGGCGTCGGGGTCTTCCGCAGCAGCGACGGCGGCGACACCTGGTCGGTGCTGCCGGGCAGCGTCGACATCGCGCGCGGCCGCGCGGTCACCGGTGTCCTCGTCGACCCGCGTGACCCGAAGACGATCCTCGTTTCGACAGGCGTTTCCTCGCGCGGCACGTTCGCGAGCGGCAACGGCAGCTCGCCGGCCGGCGCCGCGCCGCTCGGGCTCTACCGCTCGAGCGACGGCGGCCAGACCTTCACGCTGCTCTTCAAGGAGGCCGTCGACACGGGCTCGGGCGTCTTCACGCTCGACGTCGACCAGATCGCGCTCGACCCCAATGACCCGGGAACGGTCTACGTCTCCGTTTCGGGCAGGGGCCTGTTCCGGCACTCACCTGCGCTGGACGGCGACAGCTTTCACCGCATCTTCGTGCCCAGGAACTCCAGCCTCTCGCCCGACAGCGGTGGACTCGACCGCGTGGCGTTCGCCGTCGCCGACCTCGGTGGAAAGACCCGGATCTACC
>JBBQTQ010000080.1:0-13368 GCA_038213135.1 Gaiellales bacterium | reverse complement strand
GACCGCCAGCACCGGGTTCTCGGCTGTGGTCAACCCCGATTCAAACCCGACCCTCTCGCTCTCGATCTACATGTTCTTCGCGCCGGCACTGCTCTGGATCGGGGTGACCCTGCTCCTGGTGCGTCTGCGCGGTCGGGTCTTCACAGCGGCCGCCAAGCGCCTCGGGGGCGAGCGACCAACCGGGCTGCGGGGGTTCCTGCTCGCCAGCGCCGCACGACGCGGCGCCGCGATCAACCGCGGCCTGATCCTTGTCGGTCTCCTGCTGGCCTTCGGGGTCAGCCTCGGGGTCTTCGCCGCGACCTATGACCAACAGTCAGGTGTCGACGCCCAGCTGACACTGGGCGCGGACGTGACCGCGACCGCGCCGCCAGGGGTCGCCGCGAAACAGGACCTCGCCACGAAGATCGCCGCCGTCCCGGGAGTTACAGCCACCTCGTCGGTCGACCATTCCTACGCCTACGTCGGTCCCGACCTCCAGGACACCTTCGGCATCGAACCGGCCTCGCTCGCCAAGGCGACGACGCTACGGGACTCCTACTTCATCGGCGCCGGCGCGGGGACGATGATGCAGCGTCTGCTGAGCAGACCCGACGGCATTCTCGTCTCCAAAGAGACGATCACCGATTACTCCCTGAAGGTCGGCGACCTGCTGCGGCTGCGCGTATTGGACCATGAAAACGGTCGGTTTCGAACCGTGCCGTTCCACGTTGTCGGCACCGTGCAGGAGTTCCCGTCGGCCCCGCGCGACTCGTTCATGGTTGCGAACCTCTCCTACCTCGAGCAGGTCACGAACGATCCGGGGCCGAACGTGGTCTTCGTCAAGGCGTCTGGCGGCGTGGTCGCCACGGCCCGCCACGTCGAGGCAGTCGCGAGACCGGCCGGCGCGATCGTCAGGAACCTGCGCCAGCAGGCCGCGCAGACGGTCAGCTCGATCACGGCCGTCGACCTCGGCGGCATCGCCCGGATCGAGGAGGCGTTCGTGATCGTCCTCGCGGGGGCGGGGATGCTCCTCTACGTCGCGGTCGCTGTCGCCGAGCGGCGGCGCGAGTTCGCGACGATGGCCGCGCTCGGGGCACCCTTGCGGCGGATCGCCGCGTTCGTCTGGACCGAGGCCGCCCTCGTCGTCGTCGGCGCAGTCGCCCTCGCCGCGCTCCTCGGCTGGCTGCTCGCGGAGATGCTGGTCGCGATGCTCCAGCACGTGTTCGACCCGCCGCCGGATCACCTCGCGGCGCCGTGGGGCTTCCTGGCGGCTCTGGCTGGAGCGGCCGCGCTGTCGGCGGCCGCGTCTGCCGCGGTCGCTCGGTATCGGATCGGTCGCCTGCCGCTCGCCGCAATCCTTCGCGACGAGTAGAGCGACCCGGCCTACATGGCCGGCGTCTCCGAAGAGGCGACCTCGTAAATCGTGTACTCGGGCGGCCCGGTCAGCGCTCCCGACTGGAGGAGCTCGATCACGCGTGCAACCTCCGGCAGCGCCTCCTCTCGCGCCATCGCGTCCCGATCCTCGAAGACCTCGGTCGCGATCAGCGCGTCCCCATCGGTGAGGTCACGCCCGATGTCGAAGTGAACGACGCCCGGCACGTCACGCGCCGCCTGGACGACAACTGCCATCGCAGCCGCAACCTCGTCGGCTCGGCCCGGCTGGCACCGGACCTTGAATCGCACAACAAGCATCGGGGCCTCCTTTCGGTCGCTACGAGTACGCGATCCTAAGCGCCTCGGGAAAAGGACGCACCTAGCGAAGGATCCCCGTATGCCCGAGCGAGTAGCGCCCGGGCTGCGGCCAGACGCAAAGGCCGTGCGGGCCGAGCCCGACGTGGATCCTTGCGAGTAGCGACCCGTCGCGCGTCGAGATGGCGTACACCTCCGCGTTGTAGCGGCCCGTCAGCCAGAGCACGTTTCCGTCGGCCGACACCCCGCCCATGTCGGGACTGGCGCCCCGGGGGATCCGCCACTTCGTAACCGGCAGGCCGGTCGCGAAGCTGAGCACCGAGACCGAGGAGTCCATGCGGTTCGTCACGTAGAGCCGGGTCGCGTCCCGGCTCGGGTAGAGGCCGTGCGCGCCGGCGCCCGTCCGGACGAACCTGACCACCCGGAAGCTGCTCGCATCGAGCTCCCAGACGCCGCCCGCCCGCATGTCCGCGACGTAGTAGGTCGCGCCGTCGGGCGAGAGCTTCACGTCCTGCGGCATCCCGGCACGACCGTCCGGCAGGCGGATCGTCCGGACGACGCGCTCTCCGGCGACGTCGACGACGAGGAGCTGCCCCGAGAACTCGCAGCTCGCGACCAGCAGCCGGCCGTCGGCACTGAAGTCCATGTGGTCGACCCCGGCGCAGGGCACGGGGACGGAGCGGTGGAGCCGGAACGTGTGGGCGTCGCGGAAATCGAGCCTGCTCAGCCGCTCGGCGACGACGATCGCATAGCTCCCATCGGGCGTGAAGTACATGTTGTACGGATCGGTGACGGGAATCCCGAGGCCCTCGACCTTGCCCGTGCGAGGGTCGATCGCCGTCAGGCTGTTGCCCAGGTCGTTCGTCACGTAGAGCGTCCGCAGATCCCAGGCCGGCACGACGTGCTGAGGCAGCTGGCCGGTGGCGAAGTGCCCGACGATCCGGAACGTCGCCGGGTTGATCACGTCGACGGTGTTGCTCGCGCTGTTCGGCACGTAGACGAGGGGTCTTGCTTCACGTGCCGCGCCGGTGAGCATGTTCGGGGCGTCGTGTGAGTAGACGTTGCGCGTCACCGGCGGCGCGAGCTCACTCAGGCTCCGCGTCGTCCCACTCGCGCCACGCCCGCCCGCGAGCAGGATGCCGTCCTTGACCGCGACGGCCGCCAGGTCCGACCGGGGCGAGTCGAGTGAGCCTGCTGCACTGATCCGGCCCTGGAAGTCGACGCCGACGATCGACGCGGTGGCGCTGCCCACGGTGCTCCCGCGACCGCCGATCACGTAGACGACTCCGTGCAGCGTGGCAGCGGCGGCGTGCGTCCGCGGCGCGGGCAGCCGGCCGATCCTCGTCACGGCGCCGGTTCGCGGCTTGAAGACGAGCACCGCGTCACTCGCGGCCCCGCTCTCGAGCGAGCCGCCCGCGATCACGAGCCGCCCGCCCGCGGCGGCCACCGCCGCGTAGCGCAGCGGGAACGGCAGATGCGCGACGACCCGCGCAGGTGAGCCGGGACGCCAGGCGACGACCGTGTCGAGCCAGCGGGTGCCGGTGTAGCCGCCGACCACGTAGGCCGTGTCGCCGATCGAGGCGGCCGCCTGGTCGGAGCTCGGCGCCGGCAGCCGGCCCGCCAGCTTCGCAACCCCGCCCGCGACAGGCACTCGCACGATCTCGTCCCTCTGCGTCGTCGCGGTCCCACCACCGAAGAGATAGACGGCGTCGCCGAGGCGCACGGCCGCCGCGTCGTGCACCGCTAGCGGAAGCGTTCCCGCGGCGCGGTCGCCCGCAGGTGTCGCGAGGCGAATGTCGGCGCGCGAGGTGTCGGCGGCGGTCAGGCCGCCGAGTAGAAGCGCCCGGTCGGTACCGAGGCTGGCCGCCGCCGCGTCCTGCACCGGCGCGGTCAGAGCACCCGTCGGACGTTCGACGAGTCGTGTCGCGCCGAACGCCGGAGCTGGAATCAGCGCGACGGCGAGCGGCAGAAGACCTCCGGCGAGCCGCAGCTTCACCGACTGAGGGTCGCTGCCGGATGATGAACGGCGCCTGAACGTCAGCCGGTCGGCAGGCGGACGACGAACCGCCCGCCGGTGGCAGACGCGTCGACCGTCACCTCGCCGTCGACGCTGCGCGCGAGCCGGCGCGCGAGCGCCAGGCCGAGGCCCGCCCCGGCGTTGCCCTCGCCCGCGACTCCGCGGACGCCCGGCTCGAAGATCCGCTCCAGCTCGTCACCGGCAACGCCGGGCCCGTCGTCCTCGACCGAGTAGAGGACAGAGGAAGCTGCACGGGCGATCGAGATCTTCACCGTGCTCGACGAGTAGCGGCAGGCGTTCTCCAGCACCGGCTGCAGGATCCGCTCCGCGAGATCGGCCTCGACACCCACGCGCAGCGGCGCCGTGGCTCCCGGCAGGGTCAGGTCGATCCCACGCTCGTCGGCGAGCGGCGCGCACGCCTCGACGGCGCCGGCGGCGACCGCCTGCGCGTCGGCGGTGCCACGGCCGCTGCCGGCTTCGTGCCGCGCCGCCGCGACCAGCGCGTCGACCGTGCGTGCGAGCTGGTCGGCGTTCTGGCGCACGATCTCGAGCGTCTGCCGGTACTCGTGAGGCTGGCGTTCGCGTCTCAGCGCCAGCTCCGACTCGGCCAGCACCCGTGTCAGCGGCGTCCGCAGCTCGTGCGAGAGCTCGGCCGAGAACCGCCGCTCGCGACGAAGGCTCGCAGCGAGCCGGTCGAGCAGCCCGTCGAGCGTCGCCGCGAGCTCGGTCAGCTCGTCGTGTGGCGTTCCGAGAGCGAAACGGTGGTGCAGGTCGTGCTCGCTCCAGTCGGCGGCTTGCCGGGTCATGCGGACGACGGGCTTCAGCGAGTGGCCGAGCAGCCACCGGGCGGCGCCGAGCACGAGCAGGAGCACGAGCCCGCCGAGCACGAGCGACGCGAAGAGAGCGGTCCGTCGCGTCTGCTCGTACGGCGCGAGCGAGACGCCGGCGACCACCGTGCCGAGTCGCTTCCCCTGGAAGACCACCGGCACGGCGTAGAGCCGCGTGTCGGTCGACGCCACGTCGAGGAACCGTGCCGGCCCGCCCGCAAGGCTCGCCGCAGCAGCTGAGACACCGGGCGGCGTTCGCGGCTGCTCGAGCGGTTTCTTCCCCGCGAACAACCAGAGGTAGGCGTCCGCGGTCCTGTCGTCCGGCGCTTCCCCGGCGACGAGCTGCCCGTTCTCCTCGCTCAGCGTCGCGAGCTGCGCGGTGGCTCGCGTCCTCGCGAGATCGTTCGCATCGTGGTCGAGCGTCCGCGCCAGGATCAGGTTGAACCCGACGACCAGCCCGACGAGCGCGAGCGCGACCGCCGCGACCACCGCGAGCAGGAGCCTGTTCTTGATCCCGAGCCGGGTCATGCGATCCGGTACCCCACCCCGTGGACGGTCACGATCTCCGGCGCGTTCGCGAGCTGCCTCAGCTTGCGCCGCAGGCGCGCCACGTAGGCGTCGAGTGTGTTCTCGCGGACGATCGCCCCGCGCGGCCAGCCGGCCCGGGTCAGCTCGCGTCGCCGGACCGCCTCGCCGGGACGCGACAGGAGGCAGGCGAGCAGCCGGAACTCGGTCGGCGTCAGCGGCACGGTTTGGTCGGAGTCGCTCACCGAGTGGGCGACGGGATCGAGTCGTAGCCCTGCCTCCTCGACGGCGGCGTCCACCCCGCTTCGGCGCAGCAACGCCTGCAGTCGCGCGACGAGCTCGACGAAGGCGAACGGCTTGGCGAGATAGTCGTCGCCGCCCGCGTCGAAGCCTGCGATCCGGTCGACGAGCGCGTCCCGGGCGGTCAGGAAGAGCACGGGAGTGCGAATACCGCGCGCTCGCAGCGCCTGGCAGAGGTCGCGCCCGTCGGTGTCCGGCAGGCCGATGTCCACGACGAACACGTCGGGCAAGCCCGCCTCGACCCGCTGGAGCAGCTCGGCTCCGGTCGCGACGGAGTCGACTGCGAAGCCCTCCTCGTCCAGGCCCCGGCGCAGGACACCCCGCAACTCGTCGTCGTCCTCGACGACCAGGACGCTCTGGCCGTGCATCTCCCGAGTATGGCTGTGATCAGGCGCGGGCCCGCTCGAGCCGCTTGCCCACCGGCGGGGACTCGCGTCGCTCCTGGGCGGTCACGGTCGTCAGCGGCAGACCGAGATGCGCCACCCGCCGCGGCAGGTCGACGTGCAGCCACCGCGAGACACTGTGCGGGAGCGTCGAGAGGATGATCTCGTGGAAGTCGCCCTCGCGCAGCGTCTCCTCGATCGCGTCCATCGGGTCGTGGCGGTACGAGACCGAGCCCTCGGCGGCGCCGTCGGCCACCTGCTGGATCATCGGCAGCGCCAGCGAGAGCATCCGCTCCCCGTCGGCGTGCCTGTGCTCCCGTTCGTGCTCGGTCAGCTCGGCGTGCTCGGCGATGTTCGGCACGAGGAGATGGAAGCGAGCGGGACCCTGCGCGACCCGCGATCGGATCGCCTCGACGAGCGCCGGCGTCGCGGCGGTCTCGTGGGCGACGACGAGGACGTCAGCCGTCGGAGCAGTGACCAGGCTCGCCTCGGTCACGTCCTTGCGCGTGACGCTGAGATAGGCGACCACCACCAGGATCGCCACGAGGAAGATGGCGCTCGTCCCGGTCGTCCCGATGCCGAGGCCGCCGACGTGGCGGGCCTGCGACAGGTAGTCGCCGAGCGAGGCACCGAGCGGACGCGTGAGGATGTAGGCGATCCAGAAGGCCGCGATCGCGTTCAGCCGGAACGCGTAGTGCGCGACGGCGACCGCCGCGATGATCCCGGCGAACATCAGCGCGGAGATCCAGTACCCGAACGCGAGCCGCTCGGCGGTCAGGTCGCCCGAGGCCGTGCCGAGTGCGAAGGTGAACAGCACGGCGAGCCAGTAGAACGCCTCGCGCCGGGTCGTGTAGATCGTGTGGATCGAGAGCGTCCGCTCGCTCCAGAACCAGGCACCGAAGGTCAGCGCCAGCGCGGCCGAGAACGCGATCGTCGTCGTCACGAGCGAAACGCCTGCGTTGTCGGTCAGGTTGTCGGTGATCTGCGTGCCGACGACGCTGATCAGGACGATCCCCGTCCAGTAGACCCACGGGATGTAGCACCGCGCTCGGAACTGGAAGACGAGCGTCGCGATCAGCAGCCCACCCGTGATGAACGTCGTCTTGGTGAGGCCCAGGCTGAGGTTCGTCGAGAGGTAATCGGACGCCGTCTCGCCAACGGTCGTGCACAGAATCTTGATGACCCAGAAGTAGAGGGTGACCTCCGGAACCTTGTTCAGCATCCGGCGACCGCGGCTCAGCGCGACGGCACTCACGCACCCACGGTGCCTGCGCCGACCTGAGCTTGACCTGACTGGCTCACACAGTGACGACGATCTTCCCCTGGGCGTGCCCCTCTCCCAAGTACCGGAGGGCGTCGGCGGTCTGGCTCAGCTCGTAACGCCTGTCAACGGCCGGCGTCACCTTCCCGGACTCGAGGAGGTCTCGCAGGACCTCCATGTCCGCCTGGTTGAACTTCGCCACGAAGAAGACGACCTTCCGGCCGCCGCCCACTGCCGCCAGGCGCGTCGCAACGATGTGGCTCAGAGGGCCGATCAGCGGATTGCCCTTCGGTGCTCCGACCATGACGAGGATTGCTTTCGGGTTGAGCACGCGCTTGCAGTCCGACCACGACCTACTCCCGGCGATATCGAACAGCAGGTCGTAGCGCCGGTCGCTTCGGGTGAAGTCCTCGCGGGTGTAGTCGACCACGTGATCGGCGCCGAGCGATCGCGCGAGCTCGACATTCCTCGTACTGCAGACGCCCGTCACCTCGGCGCCGAGCGCCTTGGCGATCTGCACGGCGAACGTGCCCACCCCACCCGAGGCCCCGTTGATCAGGACCCTCTGTCCCGACTGGAGCTGCCCCTTGTCGCGAAGACCCTGAAGCGCAGTGAGGCCGGCGACGCCCACGGCACCCGCCTGCTCGAAGGTTACGTTCGCAGGCTTCGGCGCAACCGCGCCAGCCTCGCGAACGCAGACGTACTCGGCGAAGGCACCGCTCTTCCCCCCGAACACCTCGTCGCCCGCCCGGAACCGCGTGACGTCCTTGCCGACCGCCTCGACGGTGCCCGCGAAGTCGACTCCCAGCCGGTTGCTCTTCGGCTTGCGGAATCCCAGCTGCGCGCGGAAGAGGGTCGGCCTGCCCGCGACCGAGTACCACTCGGCCGGGTTCACCGAAGTCGCCTGAACCCGGACGAGCAGCTCGTCGTCGGCGGGAGCCGGCTTGTCGAGCTCCCGGATCTCGACGACGTCGGGCGGGCCGTATCTGTCTCGGACGGCCGCCCTCATCGGAGCACGAACCTCGGCGCACGCGGCGCCGGCTCGAGCCGGTCCGCCGCACGCCGTAGCGAGTCGGCGAGGGCGTGACGCACCCGCGAGCGACCGCGCAGCCGCTCCGCGGCCGCCTCGGCTCGCAGGCGGCGCCCGCGCTCGTCGGCCATGGCCAGAGCCAAATCAGTGAACATCAGGACCTCCGTTCAGGGTCAGGACCACGTTGCCGGTCTTCTGCTGCGTCTCGACGTAGCGGGTCGCCTCCACAACGTCCTCGAGCGGGTAGATGCGGTCGACGACCGGCCGGTACTCTCCCGCCTCGAGCAACCCTTTCAGGAAGACGACGTCCTCCTTCCGGAAGCGCGGCGGCAGCTCGAACACCACCTTCTTGTCCCCCACGCGCTTGTGCAGGAGCCAGAGAAAGAGGTTCCGGACGCCGTCCGTGGGGAGGTACACGCCACCCGGCTTCAGGGAGCGCTTGCACCGCGCGAACGAGTGCTTCCCCACGGCGTCGAAGATGACGTCGTAGGTCTGGCCGTTCTCGGTGAAGTCCTCCTGCAGGTAGTCGATCACCTCGTCGGCCCCGAGCGACCGCGCCAGCTCGACGTTCTTCGTGTTGCAGACCGCGGTCACGTGGGCGCCGAGGTGCCTGGCCAGCTGGACGCCGGCCGTGCCGATCGAGCCCGACGCGCCGTAGACGAGGACTCTCGTGCCCTGCCCGACCTGCACCGGACGAAAGGCGTTCAGCGCACAGAACGCCCCATCGGCGACTGCCGCCGCCTGCTCGAACGGCATCCCCTCCGGCATCAGGGTCAGCGGCCAGCGCGCCGGGATCGCCATGAACTCCGCGTGCGACCCGGTGCGGAGGCCGAGGTAGGGCAGCGCCCCGAACACGCGGTCGCCGACCTGGAACTCCGTCACGGCCGACCCGACCGCGACGATCTCCCCCGCGAGCTCGTGCCCGAGGATCCGCCGTTTCGGTCGGCGCAGGCCCGAGTGGAAGCGCTGCACGAACGGCGTACCGGCCCGGAGATGTGCATCCGCGCGGGTGACGGTCGTCGCCCGGATCCGGACGAGGACCTCGTCGTCCGCCGGCACCGGCCGCGCCACCTCCTCGATGCGGAGCACCTCGGGCGGCCCGTAGCGATCGTGGACGACCGCCTTCATCGGACGCCGTTCACGGTCAGCACGACGTTGCCGGTCTTCTGTCCCGTCTCGACGTACGCGGTCGCCTCGACCACGTCCTCGAGCGGGTAGCGGCGATCGATCACCGCGCGGTAGCGGCCGGCCTCGATCAGCTCCTTCAGGAAGAGGACGTCTTGCTTCCTGTACTTCGCGATTCCGAGCTTCGCGCGCTTGTCGCCGACCCGGGACGTCCAGAACGACCAGAAGATGTTCCGGAACCCGTCGGTGGTGACGAAGATGCCGCCCGGCTTCAGCGATCCGCGCGAACGCCGGAATGTGAGCTTGCCGACCGCGTCGAAGATGACGTCGTAGCGCTCGTCGCGCGTCGTGAAGTCCTCCTGGGTGTAGTCGAGCACGCAGTCGGCTCCGAGCGACCGCACGAGCTCCAGGTTCTTCGTGTTGCACACCGCGGTCACGTCTGCACCGAGCTCCCGCGCCAGCTGCACTCCGGCCGTCCCGACAGAGCCGGAGGCGCCGTAGACGAGGATGCTCCGCCCCGGCCCGAGGTCGGCGTGCTTCAGGCACGACAGCGCGATGCACGCTCCGTCGCAGACCGCCGCAGCCTCTTCGAAGCTCGTACCGGCTGGCTTGTGCGCGACGGCGGCGCTCTCCCGCACGCAGACGAACTCCGCGTGGGCGCCGAAACCCTTCACCCCGAAGACCTCGTCGCCGACGTTCAGCTCCGTGACGGCCGAGCCGACCGCGACGACCTCGCCGGCGAACTCCATGCCGAGGATCTGCCGCTTCGGGCGGAGCAGGCCGATGAAGTAGCGGACGAGCATCGGCTTGGCGCTGCGCCGGCCGCAGTCGGTGCGATTGACCGTGGTCGCGTGGACCTTGACCAGGGCCTCGTCGTCGTTCGGCACCGGCCGCTCGACGCTCTCGACGTGGAGAACCTCCGGCGGCCCGTACCGCTCGTAGACCACTGCTCTCATTGGTTCCCTCTCATCCTCTCGGTGGGCTGCGGGAACCGGATCGGTCCGCCGTGCTTCCACATGCGTCCGGCTCGATAGAGCTCCGCCGGCTTGCCGCCGGTCGAGCCGGGCCGGGCTCGACGCCCGGTCGGGATCACCCAGCCGTCCTCGGCGAGGACGCTGCGGCGGAAGTTCGCGCCGTCCAGGTGAACGCCCCAGACGGCCTCGTACACCGTTCGCAGCTCGGCCAGGGTGAACGTCGGTCCGACGAATGCGGTTGCAATGCCTCGGAGCTCGAGGTCGACGCGTACACGTTCGACGGCGTCGCGCACGATCTGCGCGTGATCGAACGCCAGCTCGACCTTGCCGCCGAGCGCATCGGACACCGGAATCAGGGCGGCCTCTGCAGCATCTGTGCCCGCGACGACCCCGCCCACCTCGCGGAGGACTGCGAGATAGCCGACCGTCACGACGTTCATTCGAGGGTCGCGCTCGGGATCGCCGTAGGCGCCGAACTGGCTGAGCAGGCTCGCGCCGTCGACCCCGGTCTCCTCGGCGAGCTCCCGGTTCGCGGCCTCGTCGAGCGTCTCGCTCGGCCGCTTGAAGCCGCCGGGGATCGCCCACATCCCCTCGAACGGAGCGACTCCGCGGCGAACGAGCAGCACGTGCAGCCGGCCCTCGGACATGGTCAGCACGACGACGTCCACCGTCACGGCAAACGCCGGGAACTGCGCCGGGTCGTAGTCCGCGGGTGCTCCTGAATCGTGTGTTTTTGTCATCGCGACTGTTACCGTAACACAAGGTTATGGTCGCATCAACAAAAACCTCGCCGCAACGTGCCGGGCTACTTCAGGACAGGCTCAAAGCGAGAAAGCTCGGCTACTGGTCGCCATGAGCCTCCTCGCCGGCGACATCGGCTAGCAACCGCGTCAGCGCGGCATCGGTGCGGTCTGCCTCCTCCGACATCGCGCGCCCGAAGGAAACAATCCGCGTTCCGGCGAGCATCTTCGCTTCCAACATCGCGAGATCGGCGCGCGCAAAGAGCTCCTCGGCCGACTTCGTATCCGCGGTGACGGTCGCGGTGCCAACCCAGACTCTCGTCACCTCCGAGAGGAACGCGAGCCGCAACTCGAGCGTTCTCGCCAGCGCAAGGGCAATAGCCATCTCTGCGCCTGGAAGCAGCAGTGCGAACCGCCCGTCGCCGATCGCGAAGGCACTCGCGCCTTCCGGCGCATCGACCAGGGCCAGACCCACGAGCGCATCGACAAAGAAGTCGCAGTCACCCCGCGGCTCGAGCACCAGCAGCGACAATGGTCTGCCGGAGCGGGCCGCCGCAGCGAACTGCGCGCGCAGCTGCTCCTCGAACAGCGGGCAGGCGGGCGCATCACCGCCCAGCAGGTTCGTCTCGTCGGCGAGCCAGGCCGGTGCGGGGCTTCCTGTCGTCAGCGGCGATCTCATGCGTTCCTCCTCGGTCGGCAGCGTGACGCGCTACGCATCGTCAGTCCGGCGCCGGCGCTTGACCGACAGGCTCGCGAAGATTCGAGCGGCTAATACACCACCTTTTCCTGCAAAGGTGCCCGCTGGGAGAAGGCGAGATTCCCTCACACGAGGGAAACGGCCGTCCAAGCTGCGCCGCCGACCGCGGTAGGCTGCGGATGCGCGACGGCTGCGTGAGGGTCACCGCCGAGGACGCCCGACGTTTCCTCGTCGCCCGGCACTGGCTCGCGCCGGCTCGGTCTCTCGCGGGAGGCCCCGAAGCCGTGCTCCAGGTCTTCCGCAGGTTCGGGTCGATTCAGTTCGACCCGATCGCGGTCGCCGGTCGGAACCACGACCTCGTGCTGCACGCGCGGGTCGCCGACTACGAGCCCGGCTGGTGCAGGGGTCCCGGTTCCATGCCGAGGCCCTCGCCCAGAACGCCGCAGTGGCCGAGCGCGTGCTCGACGCATCCGGGCGGACGGGCCGCTGTCCGCGGCCGACTTCGAGCGGGAGAGCGGCCCAACGAAGGACTGGTTCGGGATGCCGGAGAACGCCGTGCGCGCGGTGCTCGAGGCGTACACCGTCGCGGGCGTGATCGGCCTCGCACGGCGCGACGGCAACCGCCGCTACTACGACCTCCTCGAACGGCTCCTCCCGGCCGAGCTGCTCGCGCACGAGGTGCCGGAGCGCGAACAGCTCCGGCACAAGCTGCTGTCCCGGTACCGCTCCCACGGCCTGCTCGCCGCCGGCGGTGCCGGCGGGACGTTCGCCCGCATCGCCGCGCCGCAGGACCGCAACGAGCTGCGGAAGGAGTTGGTCGAGCTCGGCGTGCTGGTGCCCGTCGATGTCGAGGGTGTGCGCGGTAAGCGCTTCGTCCTCGCCGACGAGGTCGCGCTGCTGCAGGCGCCGCCAGGGCCGACGACCTCCGTCGCGTTCATCGCCCCGTTCGACTCGCTGCTGTGGGACACCGCCCTCCTCGCGAGCCTCTTCGACTTCGAGTACGTGTGGGAGGGCTTCTTCCCGCCGGCAAAGCGACGGTGGGGCTATTACGTGCTGCCGATCGTCTTCGGGGATCGCTTCGTCGGCCGAATCGGGCCGAAGATCGAGCGGGCCGACGGGCGCGTGGACGTGCTCAACCTGTGGTGGGAGAACGGATTCGCGCCCCGCAGCACAGAGGGGTTCGTGGAAGCGATGCGCGATGCGCTCCGCGCCTACCTCCGCTTCGCAGGCATGAGCCCGCCTCGAGTGGCCAACCCACCTCGGAGCGGAGAAACGGCTCTTCCTCACTCGCCCGTGACGAAGATGATCGAATCGACAACCGATGGAACTAACCGGAGTACGTTCGATTCCCTTTCAAACGAGAAGCGTCGCGGCTCGCCGGCGTGGCGATGCTCCGCCAGCGGCTGCCACGGCAGGTGGCGAGGAGCCCGCGACCAGCATGCCCCGCGCCACCGAGCGATCGAGCCCGGTGCTCAAGAATGTGGTTCTGGCGCCCACGGCGTCTACCAACTCGGACCCCTCAGCAAATCGTAAAGACTGACCAGCGCGCCGCCTAATCCACATCTAGCGTCTCACGGAGTCTGTGGCGCGGCCAAGTCCGCGAGGCTTGGTGGAGCACGTCTATCGCTCCGAAGCGGACTTGCCAGTTCCCGTGCACGTCGGGTTCCCTTGCGTGCCATATTGACGTGCTCCCCGCCCGAGTTGACAGGCTAGGCCGCGATGTTTTGTAGATCTTCCCACGTTTCCTTGACCTCGTAGGGCGTCTTGTAGTCGAGCCGCGAGTGGGGCCGGTGGTGGTAGCGATCGACGTAGCCGCCGATA
>JBBQTQ010000079.1:0-13385 GCA_038213135.1 Gaiellales bacterium | reverse complement strand
GCACCCGCACCCGCACCCGCACCCGCACCTGCACCTGCGCGCGAGATCTACTGCGACCCCGCCGGCAAGGCCTACGACCTGATCGTCGGCCAGGACAAGCAGGCCCCCTTCGACACCCTCGGGCTCGTCCCGGCCTTCGTCGACCCGGCGAGCGGCTCGAAGTCCTGCAACTTCCCGCAAACGGCGGTCGCCCCACTCGTGGCGCCGGCGCCGCTGCCAGTCGCACCGAAGCCGACGCCAAAGCCGGCACCCAAGCCGTCGGCAGCCACTCCGAAGCCTGCGGCGAAGCCCCCTGCGGTCACTCCCAAGCCGGCGCCCAAGCCGGTCCCCAAGCCGACACCCAAGAAGGTTGCCCCGCCGCGCGGCCACGCCCGGCCGCCGCACCACCATCCCGGCTTGACGGGTTGAGGAACGCTCCTACCCGCCGTGTAGCGTTGGCGGCGCTGATGCTGTTCGCCGCTACTTGGGCGGCAGCATCGGCGTCTGCCGCTGCGCCGGTGCCGTCGAGCCAGGAACTGGCCGTCCTGCACGGCGCGCATGAGGCGTTTTCGAAGCCGGACAGGCGCTCGCAGGCACTGCAGCTCGTCAGCTCGCGAGGTCCGATCACCAGTGAACGCACCGTCTTGCCGGTGGTCGGCCACGTAACCACCGGCGGTGTCGAGTGGCTGCAAGTCATGCTCCCCGGCCGTCCGAACGGTCACACCGGCTGGATCGAGAAGAGCGCCACGGCTCCCGCCGTCACGACGTGGCACATCGTCGTCAACACTCCGCAGCGCCGGGTGACCGTCTACGAGCAGGGCCACGTCGTGCGGACGTTCCGGGCCGTCGTCGGGAAGCCCTCGACGCCGACGCCGAACGGCGAGTTCTACGTCGAGGAGGCAATCCAGCTCGGTCCCAACGATCCGGGAGCGCCCTTCGCGCTCGCATTGAGTGCCCGCTCGAATGTCCTCCAGGAGTTCGACGGCCGCCCCGGCCAGATCGCTCTGCACGGCCTTGCCAATGTCGGCGGCGTCCTCGGCAGCGCGGTCTCCCACGGCTGCGTCCGTCTCGAGAACAGCGCGATGAGTTGGCTGGTTCTCCGCATCGGCCCCGGCGTGCCGGTGAGCATCACGGGCTGAGCGGCGAGGAGCCGGCAGGGCGCCCGAGCCGGGCGAACGCCGGTAGGCTCCGAGGATGCCCTGGACGAGACATTTCCTGGCGGTCGTCTCGACCGTCTGCATGTTCTGCGTCGGCTGAACGGTCGATCGCGCCCCCGTGGGGGGCGCCAGGGCAGCGATCACCCGCAGGGTGGGGCGGCGCACGACACGTCCTCTTTCCTGGCGATAGGACAAGGCCAGGCGCCTACGGGGCCGAGATGGTCGCGGTAGGCCCGGCGCCACTTTCCGTCCTCGATCTCGCGCCGGTCGCGACTGGCGCGACGGTCGGCGATGCGCTGCGCAACTCGCTCGATCTGGCGGTGCGGGTAGAGCAGCTCGGTTACCTGCGTCATTGGGTCGCCGAGCATCACAACATGCCCGGAATCGCCAGCTCGGCGCCGGCGGTGCTGATTGCGCACCTGGCGAGCGTGACGAGCACGCTGCGTGTCGGCTCGGGCGGGGTGATGCTGCCGAACCACCAGCCGCTCGTGATCGCCGAGCAGTTCGGGATGCTGGAAGCACTGCACCCCGGCCGGATCGACCTCGGGATCGGCCGGGCACCGGGCACCGACCAGATCACCGCCCGCGCGCTTCGCCGGTCGTTCGACCCGGCAGCCGACGACCTGCCGACGCAACTGGCGGAGCTGTTCGCCTTCTTCGCGGGAACGTTCCCTCGGATTACCGCCGTCCCTGGCGCCGGTCAGGCGCCGGCGATCTGGCTGCTCGGCTCCAGCGACTTCAGCGCGCGGCTCGCCGGCGAGCTCGGGCTGCCGTTCTCGTTCGCGCACCACTTCATGCCGCAGAACACCCTCGCCGCGCTCGAGATCTACCGTCGCCACTTCCGGCCTTCGCCGACCCTCGCCGAGCCGTACGCGATGATCGGCGTCGCCGTCGTCTGCGCCGAGAGCGACGACCACGCGCGCTGGCTGCACGGGCCCGCCCAGCTCTCCTTCCTGCGCCTGCGAACCGGCCGCCCGTCCACCTTCCCCTCACCGGAGGAGGCCGCCGCTTACGAGTTCTCGCGTGCCGAGCGCTCCTTCGTCGACAGCTGGACCGCCCCACACGTCGTCGGTTCGCCCGAAACCGTCCGCGACGGCCTCGTGCAACTGCAACACGCGACGGCCGCGGACGAGCTGGTGCTGACCACGAACCTGTACGACCACGCAGACCGGGTCCGCTCCTACCAACTGGTCGCGGAGGCAGTCTCCGACCGCCAATCCGCCCCTCGGTAGCAGCGCTCTTCTTCCAAGCCCGACAGACCTCCTGGCGATGGAACTAAACGGTGCTCGAATCAGCAGAGCAGCCGATGCGGGCCCGCGAGATCCCCACGGCCTCTACGAGCCGGCCAGCTACCAAACCGAGTGACGAACCCCTGGGCGGCTCACTGTGGCGAGCCGTTGGTCAAACTGCCTTGACGTGACGCGTCCCCCGACGGCACGCCACGCGCAGCGACCCGCAGCGCAGGCCGGATTAGGCCGCCGCTTGGCGTGGCGTCAGAGCCCGTAGCGGACAGCTGCTCGCGTGCAGCCACGCCGTGGGTGGAGGGGCCTGGGAGGGGGAGTGTGACGATGAAGGCAGTTCCTTCCTCCGGGCGACTGTGGATTGCGACAGACCCGTCCATCGCCTCGGTCAGTTCTTTGACGATTGCGAGGCCGAGCCCGCTGCCGACGCGGCGGTTGTGGCTGTAGCGCTCGTGGAGATAGAAGCGTTCGAACGCACGGGGGAGATCGTCGCTGTCGATGCCTGGTCCGCTGTCGCTGACGGTGAGGTGGCCGGGTTCGGCTGTGATGGTCACGCTGCCGCCGGCCGGGGTCGAGCGGAGCGCGTTCTCGATCAGGTTGGAGAGCACTTGGAGCAGGCGGTCGGGGTCTCCGACGGCGGCGGCTTCTGGCAGGCCGGCGAGCTCGAGGCTGACACCGAGGGTCTCGGCTTCGGTCCGATAGCGGACCGCCGCCTCACGCGCGACGGCGACGAGGTCGAGCGACTCTCGCTTGACGGTGAAGGTGTGCTGGTTGAGCCTGGCGAGGTCGAGCAGGTCCTGCACGAGTCGCTGGAGCCGCTTGGCCTCGCGCAGGAGAACGTCGGCTGAGGTCTGCGGTGCGATCACGCCTTCTTTCATCGCTTCGGCGTGACCGGAGATCAAGGTCAGCGGTGTCTTCAGCTCGTGGCTGACGGAGAGCAGGAAGGCTTTCTCGGTTGCGCGGGCGCGGTCGAGGTCGGCGGCCATCTCGTTGAAGGCGTGGGCGAGAGCGACGGCCTCGTCGGGCCCGGTGGCGGGGATCGGCGAGGGGTGTCGGCCGGCGGCGAGGTTACGGGCGGCGACGGCGACGCGCCGCACCGGTCTCGCGATCGCGCGGGTCAGGAGGAGCGCGAAGATGGCGGCGAGGCCGGCGCCGATCAGGCCGGCGATGAGCAGGCTGATCCCGAAGGGCCGCCAGTCGGCGGCCTCGAGCCGCGCGGAGCGCAGCAGGATGACGACTCTGCGGCCCGCTGGCCGGGCGGCGTAGAGGAACTCGCTTCGGCGGATGGTGACGGTGCCGTCGGCGGACCGGCCGGCACGGAGCGCGGCGGCGCCGGCTGGGGAGAGGAGGAGCGCGGCTTGGTCGAGCGAGACGATCGAGAGGCGTTGTTCTTGGGTGGCGAAGAAGAGTCCGAGGTTGGCGATCCGCGCGGAGGTGTTCGGTGCGGCCCGTTCCTGCACGGCGAGCAGGTCGGCTTGGCGGTCGAGTGATTTGCGCGCCTGCTGGGTGGCGGAGCGGCGGACGAGGAGGGCGCCGATCCCGACGGTCAGGACGATCGAGACGAGTACCGCGCTGGCGGCGCCCAGGAAGAGGCGCGCGCGAAGCGAGCTCACGGCTCTCGCGGGCTCGTGGGTTGGATCGCCTTGTAGCCGACGCTGCGGATCGTCTGGATCAGGTCGGGGCGGCCGAGTTTGCTGCGCAGTTGTGCGATGTGGGCGTCGACGGTGCGGGTGCCGCCGGGGTAGTCGAGGCTCCAGACTTTGTCGAGCAGTTGGTCGCGCGAGACGACGATGCCCTTGTTCTCGATCAGGTAGGCGAGCAGGTCGAATTCGCGTGTGCGTAGCTTGACGGGGTGGCCGGCGACGCTGACCTCGCGGGCCCCGGGGCGGACGGCCACGTCGCCGAGGGTCAGCGTGTCGTCTTGCGTGGCGGGGTCGGTGCGGCGCAGCACCGCCTTGATCGGGGCGCCGTGCTCGGGTGGGGAGAAGGGCTGGGTGTTGTAGTCGTCGGCGCCGAGCTCGAGCCCGGCGACCCGGTCGGCCTCCTCGTCGCGGGCAGTGAGCATGATGATCGGCACCCGGGATCCGGCCCGCAGGCGCCGGCAGAGGTCGAAGCCGTCGCCATCGGGTAGGCCGATGTCGAGGACGATCAGCTGCGGCTGCTCCCGCTCGAGCTCTGCAAGCGCCTCGGCGCCGGTGCCGGCCCAGGTGACGCGGTAGCCGTCGCGCTCGAGGTAGGCGCGGACGAGCGAGGCGATCTCCTCCTCGTCTTCGATGACCAGCACGCTGCGCCCGTTCACGACCACATGCTAGGCGGCGGCGCCGAACGCCCAGAGCTCGCGCCGTGGTCCCGTGCGGGCGACGGCGACGAAGCCGGGCTTGAGCTGCCGGATCGAGCCGCGCGCTCCGTTGACGAAGACGCGCGTCTTCGCGGTGATCGCGAACCTGACGGTGCCGCCGCCTTTGGCACGGAGCGTGATCGCCTGGACGGTGACGGTGGCGACGGTGCCGAGGTAGAGGTGCGCACTCGCTTGGCGCGGCGGTGAGAACGCGAACAGCTCGCTCAGGACGATGACTTTCTTCTTGCCGTTGCCCGGCGCGCTGGCCGCTGTCGGGCGGACGACGACGACGAGGCCCGAGCTGAGCTCGGACCGTGACGCCGGCTCGCCGTCGAGGAACAGATGTGTCGATCCGTCGATGACCACCGTGAGGCTGCTGCCCGCGAGGCTGACCAGCACGAGCTCGTCGCCTGAGACAGTGCGCAGGACGCCGGCGACGGGCTTGCTCGAGGACGGCGGGCTGGGGGTGAAGGCGTCTATCTGCAGCGCCGCCTGCCCGCTGCTGCCACGGGTGGTGATCACCGCGACGAAGCCGGGGTGTACGTCGAAGAGCGACGCTCGGCGGCCGTCGACAAGCACACGGGTGAGTGCATCGACGGCGACGGCGATCGTGCTGCCGTCGAGCGTCTTCAGGACGAGCCCGGACGCCGACACCGACTGCACGATCCCGCGCTCACTCGAGGGCCGGTCTCGGCTGGAGGCCGGCGTGTTCCTCGCCGAATGGTCGGCCGGTTTCGGTGCACTACCGGCTGTCGCTGTGCCCGGCCAGGCGAGCGCGAGCGCGACGGCACACACGGGAAGCGAGATTCTCCAGGGCGACGACCTCATTACTCCCTAGGTTGCCCGAACAGGCCATCCCCTACGCACGCGCTTGCAAGCGGTGTGTACACGCGCCGGGGCCTACCGACCAGTCGCTCGCCGCCGCGAGCCAGGACGCACGCGCTGTCGGAGGCTGAAGCCTCGGCCGCGTTCGAGCAGCCGCCGCTCGGCCTCGCTAAGAGACGCGGCGTCAGCCCAGCCCAGGTAACCGCAGCCCGGACACTCCGGCAGGAAGTGCTCGTCGGGCACCAGACGCGTCTGCCCGCAGCACAAGCAGGCGATCCCGCGCTGCTGAACACTCACGACTCGCTGGCCAAGCCGCCGCAGCCGTGAAGCGCGCGGCCGCTGACCAATCCCGCCATCTCCATCACAGAAGAAATGGCAGAGCGCGGTCATCTGCGTGTGCGCGCTGTGCGAACGGCACGTAAAAACACGCCGAATCCGTGCCTCAGCGGGCGAATTTACGTCCCGGGCACACGGGACGAACCCGCGGATGACGCTTACGGAGAGAAGACCGCGACAGCAGGACAGCCAATGAAGCGGCTCTCGGCAACAAAAACGATTTCTGAGGAGGTCGACCATGCGTAAATCAATCGTCGTCTTATTCGCGTTGGCAATCGTCGCCGCCGCCCCGGCACAGGCGCTCGCCGCCAACGTCACGATCACGAAAGCGGGCTTCAGCCCCTCCACCGTCACGATCAACCAGGGCGAATCAGTCACCTGGACGAACAGCGACACCGCCAACCACCAGATCGTTAGCGGCAAAGCCGGGCTCGCCTCGCCGGTCCTGGCGAGCGGCCAGAGCTACTCCTTCACCTTCAACAGCCCGGGCAACTTCCCCTACAAGGACGCCCTCGACAAGAAGCTGGGCGGAACGGTCACGGTGCAGAACGTGCCGACGCCGGCGGCCTCGGTGACGCTTGTCGCGTCAAGGCTGCAGCTCGTCTACGGCAGCACGGTCACGCTCTCCGGCACCGCCTCCAGCAAGCAAGCAGGCGAAAAAGTGGACGTGCTCGCCCAGCCCTACGGTCAGAGCTCGTTCAGCCCGCTCGTGACCGTCACGACCGTCGACGGCGGCACCTGGAGCTACACCGCCAAGCCGACGATCCAGACCGTCTACCAGGCCCACTGGAAGAACGCGACCAGCTCAACCGCGACCGTCGGCGTCCGCCCAGCTGTCAGCTTCCGCGTGCTCACCGACGGCCGCTTCTCAACCAAGGTCGTCGCCGCCCGCTCCTTCGCAGGACGCTACGTCCAGCTGCAACGGCGCTCCTCGCTCGGCCAATGGGTAACGCTCAAGCGCGTCAAGCTAAACGCGAACTCTGCAGCGATCTTCCGCGCAACCCTTCCGCACGGCACCTCCTCGCTGCGGGTTGCGATCAGCATCAACCAGGTCGGCGCCGGCTACCTCGGCGGCACCAGCCGCACGATCGTCTACCACCGCGCCTAGCAAGAACAACGAGAAGGGAATAACACATTTACCACCGCGCTTCGAGGAAGGCCCGCCCGAGCGGGCGTTCCTCGAAGCGGAAGCCGACTCCTCTTCAGCGGGCGATGCGGCTGAAGAACACGTCGGTTGGCGGATTCGCGAGCTTGAAGTTCGCTCCCGGAAGCGGGGCGGCAAGCGCGAAGCTAGCTGCGAAGCCGTTGTCGAGCGCGGCGGGCCCCTGGTAGTCGCCGACGAAGCCGGGGCCGCCGGGCAGGCCGGTGGTGTCGGTGGAAGGAGCTGTGGTCTCGTCGAACGAGCCGGCGAGAAGGGTCTCCTGCCAGGTCGCGCCTCCGTCGTGCGAGGTGCGGAGCCAGTAGTCCGTGTCCTTCGGCGGGTTGTTCGCCTTGTCGTTGCGGTGGTCGTAGAAGGCGATGCCCACAGTCCTGTGCGCCGCAACAGCCAGCGCCGGCTCCGCAGTGATGTCGACGCAGCGTTCTTGAGGCGGCGAAGGCGTCCCGGGCGGAGCGGTCTGGCCGGTGGAGCCGGGAACCGGCGGCCCCGGCTCGTCGGCGACGACGCTTGGGTGCGGCTGCCGTGTCCGCCCACCGTCCGTCGACTTCGAAAGGAGCACCTGCGTGCGGGGCCCGCCCAGCTGAACTCGTCCTGGACGAAGACCTCGTTCGGGTTGTCGACGCTCCGCCGGAGCCTCTTGCGGGCGCCGGGCACGTCCTGGTCGAACATCTCCTTCCACTTGTCGTAGTCGCCGGTGTCGACGCGTATGAGGACGAATGCGGTCGGCTTCATTGCTGTTCTCCTTTCGTTGCTGGATTCGGCAGCGAACGGTAGGTCCGGAGGCGCGCCGCGTCGTCGGCCGGACGGGCGATCTTCGTCTACTCCGCGAGGATGATCTTCAGACACGGACGAGCCCGGACTCGTAGGCTCGGACGACCGCCTGCGCGCGGTCGCGGAGCTGGAGCTTGCGCAGGATGTGCGCGACGTGTGTCTTGGCGGTCGTCTCGCTGATCACGAGTTCGGCCGCGATCTCCGCGTTCGACTTCGCTGCCGCGAGCAGCTTGAAGACCTCCAGCTCACGCTCCGTGAGCTCCGCCAGCGCCGGATCCGGCCCGCGCGTCAGCTCGGCGCAGGGAGGAGTAGCGGGGACGACGAGGGTCCCCGCTAGGCCTTGGCTTCTATCACGAGTTCGCGGCGCTCGTGTTTTGCGGCGTCCGTTGCCGTCTTGATGGCTTCGTTACGGGTTAGGTGATACCCGTGGGCGTAGCTTCCGTAGTCGACCAGCCACTTGTCGTCCCTGGCAAGCACCCTGATGGGGTCAGCCTTACTCACTTTGTGCCCTTCTCTAGGCGGGCACTGTAGCCGGGATTCGTAGGACGGCCGTCGATCCCAACGCGAGGCCCACCAGGCAGCCGCCAGCCAGCCGAGCGCTGTTCACGCCGCGCTCCGCGCGTGTTGAGTGGCGCTCTGGCGCTCGGCGATTGCCGGAGCATCAGCGTGGGGCAGCCGTTGGCCAGCTGCAACAAACGCCGCGGCCGGCCACCAGGGAGCCAGGTTCCAGGTGCTGGCCTGGCACATCGGGCAGGCGGGTGCTGGGTAGCTGATGTTCGCGCCGCAACCGCAGGCAGCGCAGCGCACCTCTGCCCTGCCAGTCCAAGGATCGAACTCGTCGGAACCGGCTCGGCCCGTCCCGATCCCTGCCCGGGCAACGCGCTCTGGTAATGCCTGGGCCGAGTCGACGCCCAGCGGCTGCTGATCAGTGATCACAGTTCGGTCGCGATCGGGGTTCGTCTGGCGAGGCTGTACGAGCGCTCCCCCAGCCAGAGGTCAGCGGAGGCGACGGCAGCGCCCTCCAGCCATCGCTCGACGTGTCGAAGACGCGCAGGATCGCTCGATCCGATCCCTGCTCGACCCGCACATCGACCTCCTGGCGACCGCGCTCGAGGCTGGCGAAACCGAGCCATCCAGCCGAGCCCGGGCCGACCGCTCTCAGGCGGGCAGTTGAGCGGCCCGATCGGGGCGGACAACACCGACGAGCTTTCCGTCCGAAGTAGTGACGATCGCGGCGGCCAGCTTCTTCTGCTCGAGGCGCTCGAGCAGCTCGGCGAGGTCGACGTTGGGACGAACGGTGCTCGGACCCTCGCTCATCGCTTGTTCGACCGTTCGCCGATCGTCGGCTGCGAGCGCTTGTCGCCCGAGCCGGCCGAGCACGATCCGTTGCTCGTTGACAACGACGACGCAGAGACTCCAGCCGCTCCTACGGACTCGTTCGCGGACGGAGCGGAGGTCGTCGGCGAGGGTGCAGGTTGGGGCGTCAGGCTCGGCTGCGTCACCCGCAGACGGACGCGACGCGGCGAGGCCTTCGCGCGGCAGCCCGGCCGCTCCCCAGTCGGCCATCCCATGGACATAGTCGTAGACGTCAGTGAAGCCGAGTGTTTCGAGCCGCCACGCGGCTCGCGCGCTCAAGTCTCACTGGTCGTCCCAGCAGTAGACGCTTACCGGCCGGCCGCGATCGAGTTGGTCAGCCGTCTCTCGGTTGAGCTGCTTGAGCGGGATGTTGAGAGCCCCCGGCAGATGTTCGTCCTCGTAGTTCTCAGCCGGCAGCACCTCGACCAGCTGAGCACCCGAGTCGAGCAGACGCTGAACGGCTTCTCTGTCGATTGCACACGGCATGTACCCACTCTCCCATATCGGTCGCGGACTATCAGCGCGCACGCAAGAGCCGAGCCGCTCTTTTATGGTGGTACGAGCGTGTCGCGACGCCTGGATTGGATGCTCGTCTTGGGAGTCCTTGTGGCGCTGGTTGCGGGAGGTTGCGGCGGTAGCGGCTCGCTGGGGGCGAAGGCGCTTGCGCAGCAGGCGCGCTCGTTGCAGTCGGTAGCGGCGGAGGGAGCGCTTCTGGCCGAGGACGCTGTCGCCGGTAAGACGACGCAGATCTACACGCGGGAGCACTCGTCTGCACTCCAGGGCGCCGCCGCCAAGGCTGAGGCCGCTCTCGAGAGCGCCCGGACCGAGCCCGCGCTGGCGCCAAAGCTCCGCGAGCTGGCGGTGCTCGCCGGGAGGATCGGCACCGCGCTCGAGCGCCTCGCCGGGGTCTCCAAGGATCAGCAACGCGCGCTCGCCCGGGAGCTCGAGGCAGCCGCTCACAAGAGCCAGCAGATCGGCACCGGGCTGACGTGAACATGAAGAACGTCCTCGGGGTCGCTCTCGGCATCCTGTCTGCGATTGGCGGCTTCGTCGACATCGGCGATCTTGTCTTCAACACCCAGGCCGGCGCCACGTTCGGCTTCCAGCTCCTCTGGGTGGTGGTGATCGGCGTGGTCGGGATCATCGTCTACTCGGAGATGTGCGGGCGCGTGGCGGCCGTCTCGAAGCGCCCGGTCTTCGACCTGGTGCGCGAGCGGATGGGCTTCGGCGCGGGACTCGCGACGCTGATCGCCTCCGAGGTCGTCAACCTGATGACGTGTGCCGCGGAGATCGGAGGCGTGGCCATCTGCCTCCAGCTCCTTTCCGGCCTTTCCTATCGCCTCCTGATCCCGCTCGCGGTCCTGGCTCTGGCGCTCGCTTCCTGGGTGCTGCCCTTCAGGTGGATCGAGCGCGTCTTCGGGTATCTCGGTCTCTGCCTGCTCGTCTTCGCCGTCGCGGCGATCAAGCTCCACCCGGATTGGGGCCGGGTCGCCCACGGCTTCGTCCCCGGCTCCCACGCCGGCGGCAGCCTGTTGGTCTACCTCTACTTCGTGGTCGGCCTGCTCGGGGCGGCGATGACGCCCTACGAGGTCTACTTCTACTCCTCGGGCGCCGTCGAAGACCGCTGGGGCCTGAAGGATCTCCGTCTCAACAAGGTGACCTCGATCATCGGCTACAGCCTCGGCGGCTTCCTCTCCTTCGCGCTGATGATCGTCGCCGGTGCGCTCTTCCTGCCGCGCGGGATCTCGCCTCAGTTCTTGGGCACGCCCGCCCTGGCCGCTGAGCACGCGCTCGGGCAAGTCGGCCTGCTGCTTGCCCTTGTCGGGATCCTCTTCGCGGTCGGCGGCGCAGCGGTCATGACCTCCTTTGCCGGCGCGTACAACCTGGCTCAGTTCTTCGGTTGGCGCTGGGGCAAGAAGGAGCGGCCTGCCGCCGCCCCGCGCTTCACGCTGTCCTGGCTGGTGATCTTCGCCCTCGCGCTGATCCTCGTGATGACCGGCTACGACCCCGTCAAGCTGACGGAGTACTCGGTGATCTTCTCGGTCGTGGCCCTGCCCTTGACCTACCTGCCGATCCTGCTCATCGCCAACGACCAGACCTACATGGGCAGGAACGTGAACGGGAAGCTCGCCAACACCTTCGGCTTCCTCTACTTCGTCCTCATTCTCGCGATCGCCGTGGCTGCCATCCCGCTGATGCTGCTGACGCACGGAGGGCAAGGATGAGCAAAGTGATCGAGATCGACATCGCCCTCGGCATCCTCGATCATCAACTCGTCGACGCCGACGGCAACAACTGCGGCAAGGTCGACGACCTCGAGCTCGCAGACCTCGACGGCGACTCGCCGGAGGTGGTCGAGATCCTCGTCGGCGGCAACGCCTGGCGTACCCGCGGCCTGCTCGGAAGGTTCGCCGCACGCCTCTCGGGAAACGCCGTCCACGTCCCCTGGAGGGAAGTCGACTCCGTCAGCTCGGTCGTCGTCCTGAAGCGCTCGGCAGCGGAGTTACGCGTAAACCGCGGCGACCAGCGGTGGGCGCCGCTCGTCAAGAAGCTGCCGGGAGCCTGATGCGCCTCTCGGAGCTCCTGAACCGAGAGGTCGTCACCGAGTCAGGTCAGCGCCTCGGCCACGTCCACGATCTCCGCGGAGAACTGGCTGGTGGACGCCTACGAGTGACCGGAATCATCGCCGGCAAGCTCGGCATCCTCGAGCGCTACGGCATCGGCACACACGGCAGCGGCGGTCCCGGACAAGCGAAGGTGCACGGCCACCCCGTCATCGCCTGGGAACGAGTCGTCCGCGCAGGACCAACAATCATCGTCCGCGACTAGCGTAGACAGGCTAGGTGCTCCGGTAGGGCGTGGATCCCGCACGCACGAAATCGGCTCTGCAGCGATCGAGCTACCGGTGTGTTGAGCGGCGGGTCGGTTCTCCTGCGCGAACGGGACCCTCGACAGCTCCTTCGGCGCCGGTGGCAAGACGACCGCCGACTTCGGCGGCAACGAGATAGCCATCGCGGCGGTGGCGTTGCAGCCGGACGGCAAGATCGTCGTCGCCGGCGCCACGCAGAAGGGCACTACCGGCCGTGACTTCGCGGTCGCGCGGTTGAACGCGAACGGGACCCTCGACAGCTCCTTCGGCGCCGGTGGCAAGACGACCGCCGACTTCGGCGGCAACGAGACAGCCTGGGCGGTGGCGTTGCAGCCGGACGGCAAGATCGTCGTCGCCGGCTACACCTCGAAGGGAACCACCGGCAACGACTTCGCGGTCGCGCGGGTGAACGCGAACGGGCTCTACGACAGCTCCTTCGGCGCCGGCGGCAAGACGGCCGCCGACTTCGGCGGCGACGAGAACGCCCACGCGGTGGCGTTGCAGCCGGACGGCAAGATCGTCCTCGCCGGCGACACCCCGAAGGGCACTACCGGCCGTGACTTCGCGGTCGCGCGCCTGCTGGGCGCGGCCCCGACCACCACCACGACCACGACACCACCGCCGACCACGACGACACCGAAGCCGAAGCCTCCGGCCGGCACCCAGCTCGCGGCGCGGATCGTCTATGCGACCGTGCTCGGACAAGGCAAGCTGCGCACGCTCGACGTGAGGATCCGCGTGTCCGAGAAGGCCAGAGCACAGCTACGGCTGCTCCGGCAGGACTTCGAGCGGCTGCAGGTGATCTTCACGGTCAAGCCCGGAGCCAACGAGTTGAAGGCGCCGCTCCCGCGCACCCTCCGGAAGGGCGTCTACGGGCTCGAGATCACGCTGCTGGACGCCAAGCATCGGCGCAAGGTCTACCGGGCGACCGTGGTCGTCCCGGCCTGACCCCCTGGCTCGGCGTTCGCGAGGGCTTCGTCGTGTCAGGCAACGTTGATCGCGGTCGAAAGCACCGTCCCAGCAGCCCGGAACGGTGCCGCCCCAACCGACGACGCCGACACCAGAGCGAGCATCACCGCCGACGCAAGAGCAGGCACAGCAAGAACCACCAGCAACCAGCCGCCCCTCACACCCTTCCCAGCAAATCGACGGCTGTGCATCCCACTACCTCCTCGGCTCACCTGACCAGGCCAGGACGGCGTGGTCGGCTAGGTGTAAGTCCCAGGAGCGTTGTTCGTCCGACCTGCCTTGGAGGCTGGTGGTTGTCAGAGCCATCAGCGACTCCAAGGAGGTCGGACGGTGACCACATTGCATCGAAACGCTAGGACGTGCCCCAAGTCGAGGCGGCTGTTGG
>JBBQTQ010000078.1:0-13688 GCA_038213135.1 Gaiellales bacterium | reverse complement strand
CGCCAAGACACCAGCCGGGCTGCTCTGCCGCATCGCCGCCCGCATCCTCGCCCTCAACGCCGCCATCCACCTCAACTGGCAACTCGGCCAACCACACCGCGCCCTCACCGCCTACGGGCATTAACCGATCAAGCATCTAGGGCAACGGCACCGGCGGCAGCGGCGGCGGCTCGGGGAGTGCCACGCTGGGGACCGAGACCGGCAAAGAGGGCGGTGCGGGCGCGGCTGCTGCCGGCTCGGGTGCGGTAGGTGCAGGGATGGGCGGAGGCTGTGGGGCGGAGACAGGCGCCGGCGGCGGACCGCTCAGGCGCGCCGCCGAGCTCACCGGCTTGGGCGGCGCCAGGGGACGCGCGTGCGCTCGGTGGGGCTGGGCGTGCACGACCGGCGCGCGCGGCTGCCGCATCGGAACGACGGCTGTACGTGCAAGCGCGACCTGGAGAACGGGGCGGCGAGCGGGACGAGGACGAACGGCAGCCCGGCGCGGCGCCGGTGACACGGCGACGACCGCCGCGGGCGTCTGCAGGCTCACCTGACGCACCGAGCGTTCAGCCGGTCGTACGCCAACGGTCCGGAAGAGCAGGAACACGCCAGCCACCATGGCCGCGATTGCGATAAGCCCTCGCATCCCCATACCGGGGGATCCATCGGCGAAACGCGGCTCCCGGCTTTAGAGCCCCTCTCAAATGAGCACGGGCCGCTGGGGCAGCGCGTGAGTCATCTTTGAGAGTGAGTCTTAGGGTCCTCGCGGCGCGGGCACGGGCGTCGGGAAGAACGCCTCCTTGACGAGTCGCAGGACCTTCGAGCGGGAACCCTCTGCGACGGGCTGCAGGCCCGCGAGCTCCAGCCGCGACAGTTCCACCCTGCCTGCCACCCTCAAGGTCTGGAAGCCGAAGTCGGCGAGGAAGTCGCGCGGGAAGATCGTCCGGTGGACGTGGAAGCGCTCGCGGGCAGTCTCGCCCTCCGGGTGGCGGTACGCGAACGCTTCGAGCGCCTTCGCGCCGCGCTCGCGGGCCTCGCCGATCGCGGTCAGGAAGAGCGACTGCATCACCCACGGCGTCGAGGGCTCGACCAGATAGGCGCAGGTGACGAGCACGGCGTCGTCGGAAGGCGGACCGGCCGGGAGGCCGGCGGCGCGCGGGAAGAGCGCGGCCGGCCCGTATTGCATCGAGCCGAGCACGCGGCCGTCGTCGTCGTAGTAGATCGCGCCCCACGCGCCCCAGCTGTCCTCGGCCTTCTCGATCCAGCGACGCTTGTCCGGGCTCCGCGAGCCGCGGCTCTGCCACCAGATGCAGTCGTGGCAGACGGTCGGCGCCGTCTCGATCGTGGCGTACGTCAGCCCTGCGACGCGACTCGTCATCGCGGGCAGTGTAGGACGAGCTCGGTCGCCTCCGGCCGCGCGCAGAAGCGGAAGGGCACGAACGTCGTCCCAAGCCCCGGGGAGACGTGCATCACGGTGGCGCCGCTGCGATAGACGCCTCGCGTGTAGCGAGCGCTCGGGTGGGCGAGGCGCAGCTTGCCTCCGGGATACGGGACGCAGATCTGGCCGTCGTGCATGTGGCCGGCGAGGACGAGGTCGAACGAGTCGGCCAGCAGGCGGGGAAGCACGGTCGGGAAGTGCGAGAGGAGAATCGTCAGGTCGGCGTCACGGCTCAGGTCCGGCTCCCGGCCGCGCGAACGTGGATCCAGGCCGGCGATCCAGACCGGGCGACCGCGTAGCTCGACGAGGCGGCCGTCGTCGACGAGCAGCGTCGCCGGCGAAAGGTCGGGCAGCTCGACCGGAACGGAGAATGGATCTCGCGTGACGGCGAAGTCGTGGTTGCCGAGGATTGCGTAGCAGTCGGGAAGCGAGCGAAGGAGGGCGGCGAGGAGCTCGTCGCCCGGAGGTCGCGTGACGAGGTCGCCCGTCACGACCACGAGGTCCGGGCGGCGTGCGCGCACCCAGTCCACGGCCGCGCGCACGGCATGGGTCCCGCGCGAGGGAATCCCGAGGTGGAAGTCCGAGAGATGGGCGATCCGGAGCCCGTCGAGCTGGCGGGGCAGACGCGGCAGCTCGAGCTCGAGCTCTGCGAAGCGCACCCAGCCCGCCTCGAACCAGCCCCAGGCGACCGATCCGGCGGCGGCAGCGGCAGCTCCTTTCAGGAAACGCACCATCGCCTCGACCGTAGCGGCTAAAGCCCTGTGCCGGGATGCCGATACCAGACGCGTGAGCAGGCCCCTGACAGCCGTGCGCCGGCTGCGGATCTCGCCCGCGACCGTGATCGCGTCGATCGCGCTCTTCATGTCGCTCGGAGGTACGAGCTACGCCGTCGTCAGCAACGTCCTGCCGGCTTCTAGCGTCGGCACGATGCAGCTCAAGAACGGCGCCGTCACGGCCTCGAAGGTGAAGCCGGGCAGCCTGACGGCTGCGAACTTCAAGGCGGGCACGATCTTCCGCGGCCCCACCGGGCCGACAGGCGCTCAGGGTTCCGCCGGGCCGATGGGCCTGACCGGCCCCGCCGGTCCGACCGGAGCGACCGGAGCGCCCGGTGCCGCAGGCATCTCGGGCTCCGCAGCAGGAGATCTCACGGGAACTTGGCCGACCCTGACGATCGGCAACCTCAAGGTGACGACCACCAAGCTCAACGACGCCTCCGTGACGAGCGCAAAGATCGCCGACGGCAACGTCGGCACCACGCAACTCGCCGACGGCGCTGTCACGACCGGGAAGCTCGCGGACGGTTCTGTGACGGCCGCCAAGCTCGGCACGGGCTCGGTTGGCAGCACGGCGCTCGCCGCCAACGCCGTCCAGACAAGCGACCTCACGGACGGCAGCGTCACGACGGCGAAGCTCGCCTCCTTCCCCGCCGTCGGTGTCACGAACGTGGCCGAGTCGATCCCGAGCGGCGTCTCGACGGTACTGACCTTCAACACCGAGTCCTTCAAGACAGTGGCCGGGATGCACAGCAACTCGGCGAGCACCGGCAACCTCGTCGCCACGACCGCCGGCGTCTACACGATCGCAGCCTCGGTCTCCTGGGCCTCGAACGCGACCAACACCCGCACCCTAGTAATCCAGGTCAACGGGGCCACGGCAGCCGTCGGCGCGACGGTCAAGGCCGGCAGCGCCCTCTCGGATAACTCGAACGTTGCTGCAGTCCTGAAGCTGGCGGCGAACGACGTCGTCACGTTCGTCGCCACGCAGGACTCTGGCGCCGGGCTGAATGCGACGCCGCAGGCCTCGATGGCCTGGCTGTCCGCAAGCGCCTAGTCCGTTTCGGCCGCTCACTGTGACTGTCACAGGGCACCCGTCCGCCCGGGCCACGGTCGCGCGAGAACTCCCTGCGTAGGCGCGAGATCGGCGCCTACCCGGTGACTGTCACCGGTTAGGCTTCGAGCTTCTCGAGCACGGGCTTGACCGAGACCACGTGCCGCTTGAACTTCAGCTCCGACTCCTCGAGCCCGGCCGCGACGCCGATCAGCTGCGAGAGGTGGATGATCGGCATTCCGTACGTCTTGCCGGTCACCTTTTCGAGCTTCTGCTGCCACGCATCCAGTGAGAGATGGCAGAGGGGGCACGGCGTCACGATCGCGTCGGCGCCCGCCTCCATCGCCTGCTCGATCGGCTGGATCAGCTCGCCCAGCGCGGTCTCCTCGCGGGCCTGGATGATCGGGAAGCCGCAGCACTTGATCTTCGCCGGGTAGTCGACCGGCTCGCCGCCGCAGGCAGTGATGATCGCCTCGAGCGACCACGGCCGGTCGGGATCTTCGAAGCCGAGGATCTTCGATGGCCGCAGGATCTGGCAGCCGTAGAACGGCGCGATCTTCAAGCCCTTGAGGCCGCGGTGCGCGACCTCCTTCAGCCGCTCGTAGCCCTCGCCCTCGGCGACCTCCCAGAGCAGGTGCCGCACCTCGATGCCGCCGTTGTAGCGCGGCGCGCCGACCGACTCGAGGTTGTCGCTGACCCGCTCGCGCAGCGCGTCGTCGTTCTTCAGCTGCCAGTTCGCCTGCCGCAGGTTCAGCGTGCAGACGTTGCAGATCGTCAGCAGCGTCTCGGCGCCGGTCGCTTCGCCGTAGGCGAGGATCCGCGCGTTCAGGTGGAGGTAGTAGTCCGGCTCCGCCTCGTGAATGTCGCCGGCGCCGCAGCACGTGACCGACTCCAGCTCGACGAGATCGAGCCCGAGCTTCGGAGCAAGCGCCTGCGTCGAGGAGTCGAGCTCCTTCGCCGAGAGCGAGGCGAGGCAGCCCTTGTAATACGCGACCTGCCGCATCAGCCTTCGGCCACCGGCGGCTCGACACCCGGCTCGATCTCCGGCGCGAGCCTGCGCGATCCGTGCTCCTCCGCGAACTCGATCCGAGCCAGAGCCTTCTCGCCCTGGACGATCCCGAGCGCGCCGTCCCGCCCCTGCTGCTTGACCAGGTTGTAGAGCGCGCGCGACTCCTTCACGTCTGGCGCCACGTGCGGCGGGAACGGCGGCGGCACCTTGCCCTTGCGCGCCAGGCTCATCGCGAACTTCATCTGCTTGATCGAGGAGACGACCCCCTGGGTCTTCGGCACGAGCTCCGTCTCGCGCAACCAGCCGGTCGTCTTCGCCGAGGTGACGAACCACTTCGCGTGCTTCGCGCCCATGTCGCGGTCGATCCCGAGCCGCACCGACTCAGCGCCGAGCTTCGCGATCGCGTCACGGGGATCGACCCCCTTCGGGCAGCGCTCATTGCAGAAGTAGCAGCGCGTGCAATCCCAGATCCCGTGCTCGGAGTTGTAGTCCTCGAGCCGCTCCACGGTCTGCTGGTCGCGCGGGTCGCCGACGAAGCGCATCCCCTTGGCGAGGGCCTGCGGGCCGAGGAACTCCGGATCCGACTCCATCGCGTTGCACTCTGAGACGCAGCAGCCACAGTTGATGCAAAGCGCCTCCTTGTGGATCACGTTCATCTGCTCCTGCGCAACGCGGAACTCCTTGTCCTCGTCCGGCTCCTTGTAGCCCGGCTCGAGCCAGGGCTTCATCGCGCGCAGCTTCTGCCAGAACGGCTCCATGTCGACGACGAGGTCCTTGACGACCGGCAAGTTCCCCATCGCCGAGATCACGGGGACGTGTCCGCGCTCGACGATCGGCAGCATCCGCTCCTTGCAGGCGAGCACCGCGGCGCCGTCCATCCGCATTCCGCACGAGCCGCAGATCATCATCCGACAGCTCTTGCGGTAGGCGAGCGTCCCGTCGACCTTGTCCTTGATCAGGTCGAGGACGTCGAGGAGGCACGCCCACTCGGGTGCATCTACCTCGTAGTGCTTCAGCGCCCGCTCGCCGCTCGCCGGGTCGAAACGCCAGATCTTGAGGGCGACTTCCACGGATCTCTAACCCTACCCAGCCCCGCCGAGCAGACGCGTCAGCGAAGCCACGTTGACGACCTGGCTGTCCGGCGGCAGCGACACGCTCGCAGGCTTCCCGAACCCCGAGTAGTGAATCGTCAGGGTGTAATTCAGAACCTTGATGCCGATCGGGATCGGATAGGTGATGGTCAGCTCTCGCACGTAGCCGGCCTTGTCGATCCAGACCTCGCTCGGGAGGTAGCGCTGCGTCAGCAGCTTCGTGAACTGGCTCGCGAAGAACTCGGCGACGTTCCGGCTCGCGGCTGGCAGGTTCTTCGGATAGTTGAGCAGATCGAGGGAGGCCTTGTAATGCGTCGTGCCGGCCGCATCGGTGCCGACCTTCGTCACCTTGCCGTTCGGGCTCTGCAGGAAGTAGAGGTACTGCCACGGGTTCTGGTCAAACGCGAGCAGGGCGAGGCTCGCGCCCTGGACGCGAATAGTGCCGCCGAGGTCGACGCGCACCCAGGGCCGCATCGGCTTCGCGCGCGCCGAGAAGTACGGGAAGCGGAAGTAGACGATCAGTCCGGCGGAGTTGTCGATGAGCTCCTCGCCGCGGAACTGCGTCTTCGACGCCTTGATGCCGGCCGCGGTGAAGAGGGTCGAGAGGTCGTCGGTGACGCGAGTCCGCGCCTGCGCGTTGTCAAGCGTGCCCGTGCCGGCGAACCGGATCGCCCGCTTCGCGCCGGGAACGGTCGCGACCGCGGTGTAGTCGACCGAGACGGTGTTCGCCCCGAGCGTCTTCTGCGAGGCTTTCAGGAGCGTCTCGCCCGACGGCCCGCCGCCGCCGCAGCCCGCGAGCAGCGCGAGGCACGCGAGCGCGACGACTAGTACTTGCGCTCTTGCGGCTGCCACTTCGTCACGGTCACGGGCTTCCAGTCCAGCAGCGGCACCCCGTCGACGAAGCTGACGATCGTGTGGCGCATGTAGTTCTCGTCGTCGCGCGTCGGGTAGTCGTAGGGGCGGGCGTGCGCGCCGCGGCTCTCCTTGCGCGCGAGCCCGGAGACGATCATCGCGTCGGCGAGCTCGAGCAGGAAGCCGAGCTCGAGCGCCTGGGTCAGGTCGCTGTTGAAGACCTCGCCCTTGTCCTCGACGACGACGCGCTCGAAGCGCTCTCGTAGCCCGGCGACGATCTCGGCCTGCTTCAACATCTGCTCCTCGCGCCGGAAGACGCCGAAGTTCTCGTGCATCGTCTGGCCGAGCTCGTCGCGGATCGACCAGGGGCGCTCGCCGTCCGTGCGCTCGAGCAGCTGCTTCAGCTCGCGCTCCGCGTCCGAGACAGTGCCTTCCGGGATGGTGACCGTGGTGTTCGCGAGCGCCCACTCGGCCGCGTGGCGGCCGGCGCGCTTGCCGAACGTGATCGTCTCCATCAGGGCGTTACCGCCGAGGCGGTTCGCCCCGTGCACGGAGATGCAGGCGCACTCGCCTGCGGCGTAGAGCCCCTCGAGCTCGGTCTTGCCCCAGAGGTCGGTGTCGACGCCACCCATGTGGTAGTGGGCTCCCGGCCGGACGGGGATCGGATCGTGGATCGGGTCGATCCCGACGAAGGTCATCGCCAGCTCGCGCGTCCCATGGAGCCGCTCCACGATCTTCTCCATGCCCAGGTGGCGCAGGTCGAGGAGCACGTTGCCCTCGACGCCGCGACCCTCGTCGATCTCGGTCTGCTCGGCACGGGAGATGACATCGCGCGAGGCGAGCTCCATCGCGTTCGGCGCGTAGCGGGTCAGGAACCGCTCGCCCTCCGAGTTCAGGAGGTACGCACCCTCGCCGCGGCAGCCCTCGGTGATCAGCACCCCGCTCGGCGCGAGCGTCGTCGGGTGGAACTGCATCATCTCCATGTCCTTGAGCCGCACCCCGGCGCGCGCGGCCAGCGCCATCCCGTCTCCGGTGCACGAGTAGGCGTTCGTCGTGCCGACGTAGAGCCGGCCCGCGCCACCCGTGCAGAGGATCACCGTCTTCGCGCCGACGGTCTTCAGGCCGCCGTTGAGCAGGTCCCAGCAGATGACGCCCTGGCAGCGGTCGTCGTCGACGACGAGCTTCCAGGCGAAGTACTCCTCGTAGACGAGCAGGTCGCGCTTCATCATCTGCTCGTAGAGCACCTGGATCAGGACGTGGCCGGTGATGTCGGCTGCGTAGGCGGTGCGCGGCTCGCCGGCGGCCCCGAACGGGCGCTGGGCGATCCGGCCGTCCTCGGTGCGGGAGAAGACGGCGCCCCAGTTCTCGAGCTGGTAGACGTCGTCGGGGGCCTCGTCGCAGAGCACCTGGATCGCGTCCTGGTCGCCGAGGTAGTCGGCGCCCTTGACCGTGTCGTAGGCGTGCTTCTCGGGGTCGTCCTCGGAGGCGTTGCCGAGCGCCGCGTTGATCCCGCCCTCGGCCGCGCCGGAGTGGCTGCGAACGGGGTGGATCTTGGAGACGATCGCGACGTCGGCGCCGGCGTCGTGCGCCTCGATGGCGGCGCGCATGCCGGCGCAGCCGGCGCCGACGATCACGACATCGTGCTTCGCGTCCACCGGCTCGGACGCTATCGAATGGTCACGCTTGTGGGCCGGCGGCAGCCACCGCAGCACCCGCCGTCGCGGCGAACTTCGCGAAGTTCTCCCGGAACATGCCCGCCAGCTCCGTGGCCTTTCGGTCGAACGCTGCCTGGTCGGCCCAGGTGGAGCGCGGGTCGAGCAGCGCCGAGTCGACGCCCGGGATCGCGGTTGGGACCTCGAAGCCGAAGACCGGGTCGGTCCGGAACTCCGCGTCGTCGAGCGCGCCGTCGAGCGCGGCGCGGAGCATCGCCCGCGTCGCGTCGATCGGCATCCGCCGCCCGGTGCCGTACGGCCCACCCGTCCAGCCGGTGTTGACGAGCCAGACTGAGGAGCCGTGCTTTGCGAGCTTCTCGCCGAGCAGCCGCGCGTAGACCGCCGGCGGTTGCGGCAGGAACGGCGCGCCGAAGCAGGTCGAGAAGGTCGCCTGCGGCTCGGTGACGCCGATCTCCGTGCCCGCGACCTTCGCCGTGTAGCCGGAGAGGAAGTAGAACATCGCCTGCTCCTGCGAGAGCCGCGCGATCGGCGGCAGGATCCCGAACGCGTCCGCGGTCAGCATCACGACCGAGGCCGGATGACCCGCGCGCTTGGTGGGCAGGGCGTTGCCGATCTGCTCGAGCTTGTAGGCGGAGCGCGTGTTCTCCGTCTTCGAGGCGTCGTCGAGGTCGAGCACGCCCCGCTCGTCGACGACGACGTTCTCGAGGATCGAGCCGAACGTTCGCGTGGTCTTGTAGATCTCGGGTTCCGCGGTCGGCGAGAGCCGGATCACCTTCGCGTAGCAGCCGCCCTCGATGTTGAAGACGCCCTCGTCGCCCCAGCCGTGCTCGTCGTCGCCGATCAGCTTCCGCTCGGGATCGGCCGAGAGCGTGGTCTTACCGGTGCCCGAAAGCCCGAAGAAGATCGCGACGCGCCCGTCGTTGCCAACGTTCGCCGAGCAGTGCATCGAGAGCACGCCCCCGAGCGGCAGGCGGTCGTTCATCACGGTGAAGATCGACTTCTTGATCTCGCCCGCGTAATAGGTGCCGCCGATCACGAGCTCGGTCCGGCTCGGATGCAGCGCGATGAAGGTCTCGGTGCGGACACCGTCCTCGTCCGGCTCGGCCTCGACCCCGGGCGCGTGCAGGACGAGGGCCTGCGGCTGGAAGTCGCGCAGCTCCTCCTCGGTCGGGTCGATGAACATCGTCTTCGCGAAGAGCGCGTGGTAGGGCAGGTAGGTGATCACCCGTACGGCGATCCGGTGCGCGGGATCGGCGCCGGCGAAGGCGTCGACGACGTAGAGGTCCTGCTGCTCGAGGAACGAGGTGACCTTCGCGCGCAGCCGGTCGAAGCTCTCCTCGGCGAGCGGCTGGTTGCCGTCCCACCAGATCCGGTCCTCGGAGCCGGGCTCGCGGACGAGGAACTTGTCGTTCGGCGAGCGGCCCGTGTGCTTGCCGGTGTCGACGACGAGCGGCCCACCCTCGGCGAGCACACCCTCGTCGCGCCGCAGCGCGTGCGTGTAGAGCAAGGCGGTCGTCGGGTTCCTGTAGACGGTGCCGGCCGGCCGGAGCCCGTGCTCCGCGAGGTCGACGCCGCTCTCCGTTGTCGTCACAGTGGCGATCGCATCCTCCTCGTCGCGCAATCGTATGCCCTGATCACCGTTTGGGAATCGTGTAAGCGCCCGCCGAGAGCAGATTCGCGTTGACGTAGACCTCGATCCGGACGCGGGTTCCGGGCTGCCAGGGCTGCTCGCGCAGGGTCAGCTTGACCGAGCCCGCAGGCGTCGTGAACCCGAGGCTCCGCCAGCTCTTCGGGCCGAACGAATCCGAGTCCGAGCGCTGTCCATTCAGATACGTGCGGTACAGGAGGCGGTCGGCCGGCCGGGCCTTCGCGTAACGGAACCCGATGCGGAGCGCCGTCGCGTCGGGACTGAGGGTGAACGCGAGCGGCGTGAGCGTCGCATCGACGTGAGGCGGCGTCGGCTCCCCGTAGAGCTGCTCGGAGACGTCGATCTGGTGCACGAGCCCGAAGACGTCGTTCTCGAAGCGGGTCACCTGCGGAACGATCTTCGGCCGATAGCCGAGCGCGAGCCGGATCACGGTCGCGTAGTCGTCGATGACCGAGTTGCGCAGCCAGTCGGGGAGGGCCACGAAGACCGCGCGGATCCGCTCGACCTGCTTGCCGTAGTCGGCGTCCCGCCCGAGGACGGACAGGAGGAAGGCCTCGTTCAGGTTGAACGTCGGCTGGTCGGGCTGGATCGCGAGCGCCTGCTCGTTCGCCGAGATCGCCCCCGGGTACTTGCCGAGCCAGAAGTCGGCCGCGCCGAGATCGCCCCAGGCGACGTAGTCCCTGGGACTCAGCCGGCTCGCACGGCGCATGTCGGCCGCGGCCGCGAGTGAGCCCTGCGGTCCGTTCGGGTTCAGGAAGTCGAGCCGGAACTCCGCGTTGCCTCGGCTGATCAGCGCGTCCTCGTAGTCGGGCTCGAGCCCCAGCGCGCGGGTCAGGTCGACCTTCGCCGCCTCGTAGTCGTTCGCCTGTTGGCCCGGCTTGTCCTGGGGCGCGCGGATCAGCTTCGCGGTGCCGTCCACGTAGCCGTTGATGGCTGCAGGGGGCGTCTTCGGGACTGCGCTCGCGAAGACGACGATCCCCCAGATCGTGGCCGCTGCTGCGACCACCGAGCCCATCCAGAGGAACGGCCGCCTCGCGCCCCGCGGCACGGTCAGGGTCAGACCGAGCAGGAAGAGGGCGACCGCGAAGATCGTGATCACGGTGATGTAGCGGCCGCGCTTGGACGCCCAGTCGCCGCGCTCCCTGGACTCGGCCTTCTGCACCTGGGCCGCGCGCAGGCCGTCCTTCTGCTGGTCCTCGAAGAACTGGCCGAAGTCGAAGAGGCTGCCGCCGTTCACGTCCTTGGTGACGTAGTGCGCGCCGAAGAGCTCGTTCGCGTTCGTCTGCGCCACCTGGCTGGCGTGGGCGTAGGCGCTTGCGAGTGCCGCCGCGTACGGTCCGCTCTCCGCGCCCAAGTAGAAGCCGAGCGAGCCGAGGTCGATCGCCGGTCCCGCGGTCGAGTAGCGCTCGGAGAAGTTGCGGCTCGACTCGACGAGCGAGGACATGTTCTCGACGGCCGCCTCCTGCGCCGCCCGGTTCGCCCTCGCCTCGCGCGTGCCCGCCTGCGTCTGGAGGTAGGCCGCGACCGCGGCGAGCAGCGTCACGACCATGATCAGGACAGCGACGACGGCCTGGATCGGCTCGTGGTGCTCTTCCTCGAACTCGCGCGCGCGTTCGCGCAGCCGCTCGAGCGGCAGCTCTGTCACGTCGCCACCTCGACGACCACGAGCAGGACGGTCGCCGCGACGAGCACGATGACGCCGCCGCCGAGGTAGACGCGCGCCGCAAGGCGCCGCTTGCCGACCTGGGCGAGCGTGAAGAAGAACGCGGCTGCGATCAGGAGCGCGGTCAGCCCGACGAGCCGCTCCGACTTCTTGGCGAAGTGGTCGACCTGGCGGAAGTCGGGGGCCGGATCGAGGTCGGCGTTCTGGCGCGCTTGTGCATAGTCGAGCTGGAAGGCGCGATCGAGGTCAAGCGTCCCGTCGGGGCGCAGCGCGTTCGGGCGAACGTGGGCCTTCAGGAAGGCGGCCAGATGCGCCGCCGCGGAGGACTGCACGCGGAGCCGGGCCGCGTCGGCAGCGCCCAGCGAAGCCGCCTGCTTGCGCAGCGCGACCGCCTGCGCCGCGTAGGTGCGCGAGCTCTCGTACTGGACGAGCACCTGCTCGAGGCTCGAGCGGATCTGAGCCTTCGCCTGCGCGTTCGCGACGCTGTTGGCGAATCCGGTCTGCTCGGCCTCGTCCGACTGCCTCGACGCGGCCTCGGCGCGCCACGCGGCGACGGCGCCGATCAGCGAGGTGACGGCGATCAGCGAGGCGACCCCGACCTTGTATCTCGTCGACGTGCGCCGGGCCGGCCTGCCTTCGCGGGTCCGCCGGGGCCGAGCCACGGGCAAAACCTAGAGAAACCCGGTTCGGTACGCTGCCCGCGTGCGCAGGAGGCACCTTTTCGTCGGCGGGGCCGCGCTGGCACTCGCAGCCGGGGTCGCCGCGATCGTCCACGGCGGCGGCGGCTCGACGTTCGCGACCCAGGCGGCGCTCGCCGCGCCGCGGCCCGTGACGCTCGCCCAGGCGCTTGCCGTCTCCCGGCGCCTCGGCGCCGTGCCCGGCGGACGCGAGGTCCTGCTCGTCGGCGCGTTGCGTTCGCCCGACGGCGCGGCCCTCGGCGTGCGTGGGGCCGGCAGCGGCCAGGCCCCGAGCAGCGCGCAGGTGAGCGTCGCGCTGGCACAGCTCCGGGCAGCAGGCTTCCGGGTCAGCCTGCGGAGCGGCGACAACTTCGCCACGATCGCAGCGCCCGCGCGACTCGTGGAGAGCTACTTCCGCGTGGCGCTCGGCGACTATCTGTCTCCGAGCGGCCGCCGCTTCTACGCGGCGAACCGCTCACCGCTGCTGTCGGGCTCGCTGCGCCAGGTCTTCGTCGCGATCGGCGGCTTCGACAACTGGGCCCGCTTCCGGAGCGCGGCGATCCCGAACGGCGGCGTCGCCCCGAGCGACGTTCTCTCCTTCTACGACGTCAAAGCGCTCCGCGACCGCAGCCTCGACGGCTCAGGCGAGACAGTCGTCTTCCCCGAGCTGAACTCGTCGGGTGACATCCCGCAGCTGAAGAAAGACCTCGCCGCCTACGCCGCCAAATACAGCCTGCCGCCCTTCGACCTCACGATCCGCAACAACCCGAAGGCGAACTCGGGCGATCTCGGCGAGATGGCCCTCGACCTCGAGGTCGTGCACGCGATCGCGCCGAAGGCCAAGCTCGTCGTCTACCTCCAGCCGTCGAACATCGCCGCGGCGATCCCCTCGAACGAGGCGATGGTCAAGGAGATCCCGACCTCGATCATCAGCGACAGCCTCGGCTTCTGCGAGGGGATCCTGACGAAGACCTCCGAGGTGCAGTTCGTCGTGGCGCCGTGGGCGCTCCAGGCCAAGCAGGACCGGACGCACTACGTCGCGTCTGGCGACGCGGGCGCCTACGACTGCGACCGCGACCACCCGGCAGCGGTCGACTTCCCGTCGGCCGTCCCCGTGACGACATCGGTCGGCGGCACGAGCGTCTTCCTCGGCGCGAACGGCGGCTACTTCCGCGAGCTCGCCTGGGGCAGCCCGCTCGGCGGCGCGGGCGGCGGCGGCGGCGTCAGTCGCTGGTTCAACAAGCCGAGCTTCCAGAGCGGCCTCTCCGGCAGCGGCCGGCTCGTCCCCGACGTGGCCGGGCTCGCGGACATCAACACCGGCTGGCACCTGATCTACAGCGGCCGCGACCACCAGGTCGGCGGCACGTCCGGCGCCGCGCCGCTCTGGGCCGGGATCACCGCGTTGATCAACCAGGACCTGCGCGCGAAGAACCTGCCTCGCGTCGGCTCGGCGAACGCGGCCCTCTACTGGATCGCGCAGCGCAACAGCACCTACCACGCCTTCCACGACGTAACCGGCGGCAACAACCTCCTCTATCCGGCGAAGACCGGCTTCGACCTCGCCACCGGCTGGGGCACCCCCGACGCGGTCAACCTCGACCGCGCCTGGATCGACTACAAGCGCTCACACCACTAGGCCTTTCACCGGCGTAGCCGGCTCAGCCCGGCGGAGCAACAACGCGCGAAGTCGCGCCTAGACGATTGATTCCGAAGTCGTAGGGACCGGCGGGCTGGCGCCGAAGTCGGCGGTGTCCACACACCGTTGACCAGGAGGCCACGATGTCCGCCGACCTCGACGCCTTGCTGACGCACGTTTACGTGCTCGTTGATG
>JBBQTQ010000077.1:0-13855 GCA_038213135.1 Gaiellales bacterium | reverse complement strand
TCGAAGGCGATCTCCACCGAGTTCGGCTCGCGGCCGAACTCGGCGCGGAGCTTCCGCTCGGAGCGGACGATCTTGTTCAGCTTCTCGACCACGTGGACCGGCATCCGGATCGTGCGCGCCTTGTCGGCGAGCGCGCGCGCGACCGCCTGGCGAATCCACCAGGTCGCGTACGTCGAGAACTTGAAGCCCTTGCGGTAGTCGAACTTCTCGGCCGCGCGGACGAGGCCGATCGTGCCCTCCTGGATCAGGTCGAGGAAGGGCAGCCCCTGGTTGCGGTAGCGCTTGGCGATCGAGACGACGAGGCGCAGGTTGGCCTCGACCATCTCCTGCTTGGCGCGGTGGTCGCCGCGCTCGATGCGCTTGGCGAGCTCGACCTCCTGCGCTGCTGTCAGCAGATCGACGCGGCCGACGTCCTTCAGGAAGAGCTGGAGCGCGTCGGTCGAGACCTCGTCGGCCTCGATCTCCTCCTCGGGCGCCTCCTCGGGTGTGACGACCTCGATCTGGAGCTCGTCGAGAGCGTGGTAGAAGTCTTCGAGCTGACCGGAGTCGAGGTCAAGCTCGTCGAGCGCGAGCGCGATCTCCTCCGCAGTCAGGGAGCCCGCTTCCTGCCCGGCCTCCAGCAGCCCCTTCGCCTCGTCCGTCTCCAGGACGGCGACGCGTACCTTTACTTCCCCTCCGGCCACGTGCGACTCCCCTCAGTCGACTCGTGAAGTTTTCGTGAAGAAGGCGGCAGCGTCACACACGGGTCGGACGGACGCATAGGCCGTTCGGCTCATCTTTTGTTGCCGTTGGTCCTAACTTTCTGAAGTCGTATGAGGAACAGTTGCGCCTCCTGGCCGAGCGCCGTCGCGGGGCCGTCGGCCCGCGCACGCTGGAGCTCCTTGCGCGCCTGCGTGACCTGGCCCAGCCAGAGCAGCAGCAGCCCCAGATGGAAGCGAACGGTCTGTGAGCGGGGGAAACGTCGCGCGAGCGGGCCGAGCTGAGAGAACGCGGGCGAGGGGTCGTCCTTGTCGAAGAGGCCCACCGCCTTGGCTGTAAGCGCCTCCGGATCGTCCGGTGCGGCCGCGGCGGCGGCCGCGAACTGGCGCTCTGCGGAGACCGGACGATCGAGCCGCTGGAGCGCGACGCCGTAGAGCAATCGCCCGGCGAGGTCGTGCGCGTGCACGCGTAGATAAGCGAGCTGCTGCGGGGGTGACAGCCGTCCGAGCGCAGCGGGCGGCGCGAAGCTGGGCACGAACTGCGGGAGTCCCGGCACCGGCAGCTCGCGGTGGAGTAGGTCTCCTGCGGAGATCGCGTAGGCCGTGTCCGGCTGCAGGCGCTTGGCGAGCCGCCACGCAGTCTTGGCGGCGGCGGGCTTCCCGTCGCCGAAGAGGACGATCCCGAGATAAAGCTGCGCGAGAGCGCTCTGCGGCTGCGCGGCGGCGATCGCCCGGACGCGCGCCATTCCGGCCGGCCAGTCCGACAGCGCAGCGCCGACCTGCGCCTCGAGCGAGCGGTACCGCCCGAAGATCGTGGCAGCGGCCGCGCGCTGACCCTTCGAGTAGAGGGCGTAGGCGCGCCGCAGCGCCTGCGCCTCGGGATCGGTCCGGACGCCGAGGTCAAGAATCAGCGGCGGCGCGGCGGCAGCCGGCTTGCTCCTGGGAAGGGCCGTCCGTGTCGCCAGCGTCGCACCGACCGTCGCGCCCGCCGCCGCGAGCGCGGCGACACCGACGATTAACCAGACGCGCACGCGAGGAGTCACGCGCCGACGATACCCCCGGGAATCGAAGAGCCGTTTCGGGCGTTGTGGATCTAGACGCACAGGTCGCTACACTTTTTGAACCAATGCCGAGCTACCGCGAGCTGCTCAACCAGGTCAAGGCCGAGATCGAGGAGATTGACGCGGCCGCTGCCGCCCAGCTCCTGGACTCTGACGAGCCGCCAGCGCTCCTCGACATCCGCGAGCAGGACGAGGTCGACCAGGGGATCATCCCGGGCGCCGTGCACATCCCGCGCGGCTTCCTCGAGTCACGGAGCGCCGCGACCCTCCCGGACACCGACCGTCAGGTCGTCGTCTACTGCGCCGGCGGCGCGCGCTCCGCGTTCGCTGCGAAGACGCTCGAGGAGCTCGGCTACGAGCACGTCGTCTCGCTGGCCGGCGGCTACACGGACTGGAAGCGCAACGGCCTCCCGACCGAGGTCCCGAAGGCGCTCGGCGCCGAGCAGCGGCAGCGATATTCGCGCCATCTGCTGATCCCCGAGGTCGGCGAGGCGGGCCAGCTGAAGCTGCTGGAGTCGCGGATCCTGCTGATCGGCGCCGGCGGGCTCGGCTCGCCGTCGTCGCTCTACCTCGCCGCAGCGGGCGTGGGCACGCTCGGGATCGTCGACGACGACGAGGTCGACGCGACGAACCTGCAGCGTCAGATCGTCCACTCGACCGACCGGCTCGGCGAGCCGAAGGCCGAGTCGGCCAAGCGCACCCTCCAGGCGCTGAACCCGGACGTCGAGGTCAAGGTCTACCAGGAGCGCCTCACCTCCGAGAACGTCGACCGGATCCTCGACGAGGGCTGGGACGTGATCGTCGACGGCGCCGACAACTTCCCCACGCGCTACCTCCTGAACGACGCGTCGGTCTGGCACAAGATCCCCGTCGTCCACGGCTCGATCTTCCGCTTCGAGGGCCAGGTGACCGTCTTCAAGCCGTTCGAGGGCCCCTGCTACCGCTGCCTCTTTCCCCAGCCGCCGCCGCCCGAGCTCGCGCCGAGCTGTGCCGAGGGCGGCGTCCTCGGCGTTCTGCCCGGCATCATCGGGTCGCTGCAGGCGAGCGAGGCGCTCAAGCTCGCGCTCGGAATCGGCGATTCGCTGGCCGGCCGGCTGCTGCTCTTCGACGCGCTCGCAGGCAGCTTCTCCGAGGTCAAGCTGCGCCGCGATCCGGACTGCCCGGTCTGCGGCGAGCACCCCACGATCACCGAGTACGTCGACTACGTCGAGTTCTGCCAGGGAAACCGAGCTCACGTATGAGCCTCGTCCGCATCCCACCCACTCTGCGAGCCGAGACCGGTGGCGCGCGCGAGGTCCCGGCCGAAGGCGGGACGGTGCGCGAGCTGCTGGACGACCTGACTGCGCGTTTTCCCGCCCTGAACGGCCAGCTGCAGTACGCGAACGTCTACGTGAACGGCGAGGATGTCCGCACGCTCGATGGCGAGGACACGCCCGTCGACGACGACACGACCGTGATCCTCTTGCCAGCGATGGCCGGGGGGGTCTAGGGCGCTCGCACCGAGCGTCCTCGACCTTGTCGGGAACACCCCGCTCGTCGAGCTGAGGCGGCTCGCGCCGCCGGGTATCCGTCTCTACGCGAAGCTGGAGGGCCAGAACCCGACGGGCTCGATCAAGGACCGGATCGCCAAGGCGATGATCGAAACCGCCGAGGCGCGCGGCGAGCTCGAGCCGGGCCGCGAGCTGCTCGAGCCGACGAGCGGCAATACCGGAATCTCGCTCGCGTTCGTCGCGCGGCTGAAGGGCTATTCGCTGACCTGCGTCATGCCGGAGAACGCGACCCCGGAGCGGAAACGGCTACTGCGTCTATTCGGCGCGGAGATCGTCGAGTCGCCCGCCGCCGAGGGGTCGAACGGCTCGGTGCGCCTCGCCCTCGAGCTCGCCGAGCGCGAACCGCGCTTCTTCATGCCGTTCCAGTACGCGAACGAGGCGAACCCGCGCGCTCACTATGAGGGAACCGGCGCCGAGATCGCCGAGGCGCTTGACCGGGTCGACGTGCTCGTCGCGGGTCTCGGCACGGGCGGCACCCTGATGGGCGCCGGCGAGCGGCTCCGCGAGAGCTTCCCCGACGTCGTCGTCGCCGCAGCCGAGCCGCTGCCCGGAGACCCCGTAATGGGTCTGCGCTCGCTGGACGAGGGCTACGTGCCGCCGATCCTCGACGTCTCGAAGCTCGATCGCAAGATCCTCGTCTCGAACGAGGAGTCGGTCGCGGGCGTCCGGTCCCTGATCGACCGGGAAGGGATCTTCGCTGGCGTCTCGTCGGGTGCGGTCGTACACGTGGCGCGACGGCTTGCGGAGGAGCTCGACGAGGGCGCCGTAGTCGTCTGCATTCTCGCCGACGGAGGCTGGAAGTACCTCTCTGCCGACTTCTGGGAGGCCGAGGACACCGGCGCCGCCATGGAGAGCGGCCACTGGTGGTAGTCCCCGCGGCGATCCGGCGGGAGCTGGAGGAGCACGCCGCCGCGGAGGAACCGAACGAGGCGTGCGGCCTGATCGCCTTCCGCGAAGGCGTCGCCGAGCGCTATCTCCCCGCCGAGAACGCCGCGGCGAGCCCGTACCGGTTCCAGCTCGCCCCGCGCGACCCGCTGGACTTCTTCCTCGAGGACGAGGGATACGAGCTCGCGGTCTTCCACTCCCACCCGACCGACTCCGCGAAGCCCTCGCAGACGGACATCGCGAACGTCGGCCTCTGGGCGGGCAGGCCCTACCTGATCCTGTCCCGCCCGACGGGCGAGCTCGCCGCCTGGCGGATTGCCGAGGGGCGAGCCGAGCCGCTCCCGCTCAGCCCGTGACCTTGAAGGAGCCCTTCAACTCGGTCGGATGGAGGTCGCAGAAGAACTTGTAGGTGCCGGCCTTCAGCGTAAGCGTCACCGTCTTCGTGCCCTGGAACGCGACGCCGGTGATCACCTTGTTCACGCCCGGGCCGGTCAGGTGGAAGCTGTGGATGTCGGCCTTGTCGGTGATCGTGAACGTGGTCGTGCCGGCCTTCAGCGTCTTCGCCTTCAACGCGATCGTGAAGCCGGGCCCGACGGTGCCTGTCACCTTCGTCGCGCCGAACCCGAGTGTGACCGGGAGGGCGACGGCGAGGGCCGCGGCTGCGAGTGCGATGCGCTTCATTCGGGTCTCCTTCTGTCGGTTCCGCCCGGAGATACGGCGGTTGCGACGCCGCGGATTGCCGGGTAGAGCGCACGGAAGCGCTCGTAGCCCTCTTCGTAGACCGTGGCCCACGCGGGCTCCGGCTCGATCGTCTCCTTGACCGCGACGCAGGCGGCGACTGCCTCGTGGACGTCGGCGAAGACGCCCGCGCGCGTCGCGCCGAGCAGCGCCGCTCCGTAGGCGGAGCCTTCCTCCGCGGCAGTCAGCTCGAGCGGCAGGCCGAGCACGGAGGCGACGATCCGCAACCAGAGCCTGCTGCGCGCGCCGCCGCCCGAAGCGCGACCCGCCTGCGGCTCGACGCCGAGGCTGCGCAGGAGCTCGAGCGAGTCGCGCAGCCCGTAGGCGACGCCCTCGAGGACGGCACGGACGAGTTCGGGACGGCCATGGCCGAGGGACAGGCCCTCGAACATGGCCCGCGCGGACGGGTCGGCGTGCGGCGTCCGCTCGCCCTGCAGGTACGGGAGGAACGTGACGCCGCCGACGCCGGGCGCCGCGCCCTCCGCCTCGGCGGTCAACTCCGCGTACGGCGTGCCGGGCGCGAGAGAATCGCGGAACCAGCGGAGCGAGCCCGCCGCCGAGAGCATCACGCCCATCGCCTCCCAAGCTCCGGGCACCGCGTGACAGAAGACGTGGACGCGTGCTTGCGGGTCGACGCGGTACTCCGGCAGCGCCGCGAAGACCACCCCGGAGGTACCGAGCACGACCGAGACCGGCCCCGGCCGGTCGACGCCGACGCCGAGCGCTGCGGCCTGCTGGTCGCCCGCGCCGGCGATCTCCGGTGACTCGTAGACGGGCGGCAGCCACTCGGACGGCAGCTCGAGCGCCGCCAGCACCTCGTCGCTCCAGCGGCGTCGCGCGACGTCGAAGAGCAGCGTCCCGGAGGCATCGGCCACGTCGATCGCCCGCTCTCCGGTCAGCTTCAGCCGGACGTAGTCCTTCGGAAGCAGGATCTGCCGGATCTGCGCGTAGACATCCGGCTCGTGGCGGCGGAGCCAGAGGAGCTTGGGCGCGGTGAAGCCGGTCAGGGCGCGGTTGCCGGTCAGCTCCACGAGCCGCTCGAAGCCGACGCGCTCCTCGATCTCGGCGCACTCGGCCGCGGTGCGCTGGTCGTTCCAGAGGATCGCCGGCCGCAACGGACGCTCGCGAGCATCGAGGCAGACGAGCCCATGCATCTGGCCGGAGAAGCCGAGCGGCGCGTCCGGGAGCTGCGCTACCGCCCGCTTGGCGGCCCGCACCCAGTCGTCCGGGTCCTGCTCGCTCCAGCCCGGCTGCGGCGTCGAGAGGCCGTACTCCTCTTCTGCCCGGTCGAGGACGTCGCCGTTCCCGGCGAGGGCGAGCGCCTTCACGCCGGTCGTGCCGACGTCGATCCCGACTGCGACAGGGTGCTCGTCGCCGTGCGGGACATGCTGCGGTTCCACTAGCGGAGCCGCCGGCGCAGCTAGGCGCCTAGTGCCGCGTAGACGAGCTCGTACGCGCGCACGGCATCCTTGCGCGACTGCGCCTCGCGCAGCGCCTCGCCGTCCAGCTTCGCCGCGACCGACTCGATGAAGCGCCAGTGCAGCACCGAGCGGCGCACCGACTCGACGGCGTCCTCGGTGTACGGGTAAAGGTCGAAGCCGAGCCGCTCGCCGTTGTCGCCGTAGCCGGCGCGGCGCAGCTCGACCGCCAGCTCGAGCGTCTCCATGAACCGCGTCGTGCCGACCATCAGGTCGTCGTCGAACGATCCCCACCCGTCGTTCGCGTGCTGGTGCCCGAGCAGCCCCTCGGCCGCGAGCAGCGCCGCGTACTCGGCAAGCGACTCGCCGTTCATGATCAGGTGCTGCCAGTCCATGTTGACCTGGACGTTGTCGAGACCCTGGGCACGCAGCTTGTGGATCACGTGCAGCGTCATCCCGATGTTCCGCATCAGGATCTTCATCGCGGGCTCGGAGTTCTTGTGCTCGAGAAAGAGCTTGATGCCACGGTCCCGGCAGCGCTGCGCCGCCTCGCCGATCCCATCGAGAAACCACGCCCAGCTCTCGGCGTACGGCGTCTGGAACGGATAGTTGTAGCCCTCGATCCCCGGCCAGATGATGAAGTTCGCCCCGAGCTCGCCGGCGAAGTCGATCGCCTCGAGCGTCCGCCTGAGCGCCTCGGCCCGCGTGGCTGCGTCCGGGGCGACGAGCCCGCCCCTGCCGAAGCGGGCGTCGAGGTGCAGCCCCGTCGCGACGCAGCAGATGCCGTGGCCGTCGAGCGCGCCTCGGACTTCGTCGAGGTTCTCCGCAGAGAGCTCCTGCGGGAAGTGGAACTCGTAGTCGTCGATCAGGTCGCCGAGCCCTTCGACCGCCGTCCGCACCTTCTCGACCGTGGTCAGCCCGGCCAGCTCCGGCTTGTACCCTCCCGGGACGAAGCGGGTCGCCATCGAGCCGAGCGCCCAGATGCCGAGGCTCGTCTTCACGGCCCGGAGCCTAACGGCCGCGACCCATCGTCTTGCCGACGAACGAGTAGCGGCCACCGTCGTCCTCGAGCCGCACGGTCTTCCGGAAGGGAAGCGCGGCTCCGCTCTGGAGGATCCTGGGAGGAGATCCGGCGTAGACCGTCGGCTGTCGCACGCCGATCAGCGTGGCGACGGCGACCGGGGGGCCCTGCCCTTGGCCCTGTTCGAGCCTGACGCGCAGGCGATCGACGCGGTAGCCGGTGACGGTGACCCGCCGCCCGTGGGCGGCCGCGATCTGCCTCTCCATGCGCCGGCGCAGGCCGGCGACCACGTCGTGGGCGATCAGGGCGGCTGTCTTCCGGTCGAGCTTCGAGTCGACGCCCTTCGAGGGCAGGATCGTGATCTGCGGCAAGTGTTTCGTGTCGATCGCCGGCACGGCGGCCGCGCTCGACTGGGCCGGGATCCCGGCGGCGACGAGGGCCCCCGCGTAAGCCGCCAGCCCCACGGCCCCGACCGCCAGCGACCGCCGCACGCCGAACCCGAACGACGAGCGTTCGAGGAGCGGCCTGGCGGCGCAGACTATCGCGAGCGCCCCGAGCACCGCGACCTTGCTCCAGTACTCGGTCCGCGCCGGCGCGATCAGCAGCGCCGCCAGCAGGCCGACGGCCACGGCGTAGACACGACGTGAGGTGCCGCCCGAGGGAATCGTCTTCGGGTCGCTGATCATGAAGAACAGGAAGACGAGGATCTCGGGCGAGGTAACGAGCACCCACCAGAAGTAGCCGCCGGTGATCGGGCCCACGTGCCAGCGCGCGGTCATCGCATGGCCGGTCAGCGCGAGCAACCCGATCCCGGCCGCGAACGCCGCCCAGAAGCCGATCGCGATCGAGAGCAGCCGTAGCCGCGAGAGGATCGCCAGACCGCCGAGCACGATGATCGCGAGCGCGACCGCCATCCAGGCGGACATCGGGCCCCACCAGAAGTCGAACGGCTCGACACGGCTCGAGCCGAGCGCGAGGAAGCAGAGCACGAGGCCGAAGTTGGACGGGTTGAAGACGTGGCGGCCGCGGATGCGCACGACGTGCTTCGAGAGGAGCGAGACCGCCGCGACGCCGGCGAAGATCCACCAGCCGCGCAGGCTCCACCAGTCGCCGTGGCGGGTGCCGGGCACGCGCAGGATGAACGCGACGCCGTTCCCGGTCAGGAGCGCGCTCGCGGGCCACATGATCACCCGTTGCCGCCAGAGCGTGATCCCCATCTCGAGCAGCGCGCACGTCCCGAGCGAGATCAGGATCTGGGCGATCGATAGCCGGAAGTCGAGGGCCGCCTGGCCGAGGATCTGCAGCGAGACGATCACCGCGGCGAGGTGCAGCCGCGGATCGCGCGAGCTCGGCAGCACGACGGGATAGCGCGTGCCATGGATGGTCAGGCCGCGCCCGCCCGCGACTGCCAGCGCGGAGGGGCTCACGTCACGCGGGTACGGCCGAGCGGTCCAGCACCACGAGAAACGCCTTCGCGAACTCAGCCAGATCCTCCCAGCCGCGCGCCGAGACCATCGCGCCGTCCGTGACCGGGCCGTCGACGAACACACCGCCGCCCTGCTCGATCTCCACCGCCAGCGGCGGGAACGCCGACACGCGCCGGCCTTGGACGTAGCCGTAGGGCGCCAGCACCTGCACGCCGTGACAGAGGTGACCGAGCGGCAGGTCTCGCTCCACGAAGTGGGTGACGATCCGCTGCACGTCCGGGTCGTTCCTGATCACCTCGGGCGCGCGGCCGCCGGGAATCAGCAGGCCCGCGTAGCGCTCCGGCTCGACCTCGCGGAAGGCGAGATCCGACTGGAGGCGCCGCCCCGGCCGCTCGATGTACGTGTCCCAGCCCGGCTCGAAGTCATGGACGACGAGCTGGAGCGACTTCCGCTCGGGAGCGGCGACATCGACGCCGTAGCCCGCCTCGCGCAGCCGGTACAGCAGGTAGTAGACCTCGAGCTCCTCGCCGGAGTCCGCGGTCATGATCAGGACTCGTTCCATGGCTTTAGTATCGCGCCGTGGCGCGCCCCGTAACGCTCTTCACCGGCCAGTGGGCCGACCTGCCGCTCGAGGAGCTGGCGGCCCAGGTCGGTGCCTGGGGCTTCGACGGGCTCGAGCTCGCCTGCTGGGGCGACCACTTCGAGGTCGACCGCGCCCTGGCCGAGCCCGACTACGTCAAGCAAAAGCGCGCAGTGCTCGAACGGCACGGCCTGAACTGCTGGGCGCTCGGCGCGCACCTCGTCGGCCAGGCTGTCTGCGACCCGATCGACGAGCGCCACAAGGGCATCCTGCCGCCGGAGATCTGGGGCGACGGTGACCCCGCCGGAGTTCGCGAGCGCGCCGCGGAGCGGATGAAGGAGACGGCTCGTGCGGCTGCGGCCTTCGGCGTCCAGCAGGTGAACGGCTTCACGGGCTCGCCGGTCTGGCACATGCTCTACTCGTTCCCGCCGAACGACTTCGCCCGGGTCGAGCGCGGCTACGAGGAGTTCGCCGGGGCCTGGGCTCCGATCGTCGACGTCTTCGACCAGGAGGGCGTCCGCTTCGGGCTCGAGGTGCATCCGGGCGAAATCGCCTACGACTTCCCGACCACGCGCAAGACGCTCGCCGCGATCGGCCACCGCGAGGGCTTCGGGATCAACTTCGACCCGAGCCACCTCGCGCACCAGTTCCTCGACTCGTCCGCCTTCGTCGAGGAGTTCGCGGACCGCATCTACCACGTGCACGTCAAGGACTCGCACCGCCGACTCGACGGCCGCCGCTCGATCCTCGGTTCACACCTCAACTTCGGCGACGCCGAGCGGGGCTGGGACTTCGTCTCTCCCGGCCATGGGGATGTCGACTTCGAGGATCTCTTCCGCACGCTGAACCGGATCGGCTACGACGGCCCGCTCTCGATCGAGTGGGAGGACTCCGGGATGAACCGCGAGTACGGCGCCCAGGACGCCCTCGCATTCGTGCGGCGCACGGACTTCACTCCGTCCGACGTGGCGTTCGACGCTGCGATGCAGCGTGACTGACGAGATCGGGATCGGCATGCTCGGCTATGCCTTCATGGGCAAGGCGCACACGAACGGCTGGAAGAAGCTCTCGTACCTGACCTGGCCGCCGCCGCTCCGTCCGCGCCTCGTCTCGATCGCCGGGCGTACCGCTGAGGCGGTCGAGGAAGCTGCACAGCGCTACGGCTACGAGCGCGCGACGACCGACTGGCGCGAGCTCGTCGCCGACGATGGAGTCCAGCTCTTCGACAACGTCAGTCCGAACAACCTGCACGCGCAGCCGACGATCGCCGCCGCAGAAGCGGGCAAGCACGTGCTCTGCGAGAAGCCGCTCGCGCGGACGGCGGACGAGGCCTACGAGATGTGGAGGCGCGTCGCCGCGACGGGCGTCCGGCACATGTGCGCGTTCAACTACCGCTTCGTACCGGCCGTCCGGCTGGCACGCCAGATGATCGAGGCCGGCGACCTCGGCGAGCTCTACCACTTCCGCGCCCGCTATCTCCAGGAGTGGATCACCGACCCGGACTTCCCGATGGTCTGGCGACTCGAGAAGGAGATCGCCGGCTCGGGCGCGCTCGGCGACCTCGGTGCGCACATCGTCGACCTCGCCCGTTACCTCGTCGGCGAGATCGCCGCGGTCTCCGGCACGACGCGCACGTTCATCGAGGAGCGCCGCCAGGAGGGTCACGTCGACGTCGACGACGCCTTCGAGGCGGTGGTCGAGTTCGAGGGCGGTCAGGTGGGGACGATCGAGGCCTCGCGCTTCTGCCTCGGCCGCAAGAACGCGCTCTCCTGGGAGATCAACGGCTCGAAGGGCTCCCTCGGGTTCGAGCTCGAGCGGCTCAACGAGCTCCAGTGGAGCGAGGGGGCGAAGGGCTTCCGCACGATCCTCGTCTCGGAGGCCGAGCACCCGTTCTGGGAGCACTGGTGGCCGCCCGGGCACGTGATCGGCTGGGAGCACACCTTCGTCCATGAGCTCCACCATTTCTTGGCCGCAATCGCCGGCGACGGCGAGGTCGCGCCACACGGGGCCACTTTCGAAGACGGGTACCGCGCTGCGGAGATCTGCGATGCGGTGCTGCGGTCGGCGACGAGCGACCGTCGCGAGCAGCTCACCTACCGAGGCCTCTGAGCACGTAGATCGCAACGAGCGGGCAGAGCGCCACGAGCGCGAACCCGGTCCGCCAGGAGGTGGCCTCGACGATCGGCGCGAAGACGAGCGGTGTCACCCCGCTCGCGATTGCGAGCGCGGTCTGCTGGAGGCCGAGCGCCGCGCCGGCCCGTGCCCGCCCCGCCAGCTCGGCTGCCGCGGTGAACGCGAGCGCGTTCCAGCCCATCGAGAGCCCGCCCGCGACGAGCAGCGCCGGCACGAGCGCCCACGTGGGCGCGTGGACGAGCGCGGCGACGAGCGCCATCGCGACCGTCAGGAGCAGAGCCAGGATCCTGATCGGCCGCAGCCTCGAGCGCACGCGATCCGACCAGCGTCCGCTCGCGACCCGCAGGACCCCGCCGATCACCTGGATCCCGGCCAGCACCGCGCCCGCCTCGCCCGTCGAGAAGCCGCGAGCGCCGTGCAGGAAGAGCACCACGAAGCCGAGCACGGAGAACTGCACGACGACGAGGAACGAGCCGGTGACCGAAATCCGCCAGAGCCGGCGGTCGCGCAACGGCCGGATGATCGCCTCGGCGTCGAGCGGCTCAGGCTCGACCGGCGGTTCCAGCAAGGCGACCGCGCCGACGGCCGCCGCCACCGCGACGACGCCGCCGAGAACGAGAAACGACGTCCGGAGATCGCCGATCGCGGGCAGGACGAGGGCCGAGAAGCCCGCGCCGATCGGGATCGCCGTCTGCCTGATCCCCAGCGCCACCCCCCGCTCCTCGGCCGTGAACCAGCCCATCACCGCGCGGCCCGTCGCGGAGTTGATTCCAGCCCCGGTCACGCCGGCGAGGAGCAGGAGCACGATCAGCGTCGCCGCGCTGCCGGCGAACGCTGCGCTCCCGACGCAGGCGGCGCACGCACCGAGTCCGAGGCCGGTGACGAGCCGCTCACCGGTGCGGTCGGTCACGATCCCCCAGGGCAGGAGCGTCAGCACCTGCCCGAGGCTCGTCGTCGCGATCACGACGCCGAGCGTCGACAGTCCGAGGTGGTAGCGCAGCGCGAGCTCCGGCGCCAAGACAGCGACGCCGAAGCCCGCCGCGGCGAAGGAGGCCTGCGCGCCGGTTCCGACCGCGAGGATGACGTAGCGGTATCGGGCGTCTGCCCGCCGGGTCACGCGATCGGATAGCGCTGCTTGCTGGAGCTGCCCTCGAAGCGGGTGTGCGTGTTCACGTACGGGCCCACGTTCGATCTGGTCACGAAGAGCGGCCCCGTCCGCATGTCGGCCGGCGCGACGAGACCTCCCGAGAGCTTGTAGAGGAAGAGCTGCAACAGGGGGTAGAAGCCCTGCAGGTAGGGCTGCTCGTCGATCGTGAACGCGAGACCTCCCCGAGCGACGAACTGGAGGATCGCCGGGAAGACGCCGAAGCCTGCCGCGCGGATGCCTTTGGCCCCGAGCGCGTACTTCTCCATCACGGCGCCGAGGCCGAGGGTCGAGGCCGGGTCGACGGCGAGCATGCCGCGGAGGTTCCTGCGCGTCGGAAACCAGGCCTCGAGCCGCGTGTTGGCGTCGTAGGCGGTGTCGCCGGTGTTGAACGTGGTCAAGTGGATTGCGCCCCCGGCCTTCGCGATCGCCGCCTTGGCGCCGTTCAAGCGGGCACGAGCGCCGTCATCCGGCGCAGTACCGACGAGCAGCGCCAGCTCGCCGCGCGGACTCGCCTTCGCAAAGCGAGTACCGGCCTCGTAGCCCACCGCGTACGGACTGACGCCGGTGAAGGCGAGCCGCTGGTTGGAGCTCGTCCCCGGGGCGTCGGTGACGAACGAGACGACGGGCACGCCCGCGCGCATCGCCCGCGCCACCGGCTGGTCGAAGGCTTTCGGATCGACGATCGAGAGAGCGATCCCGCTCGGCTTCGCGGCGAGCGCCTTCTGAAAGGCGTCCTGCATCTCCTGCACGCTCCCGATCGCCGAGCCCGACCACGTGTACTGGCAGTCGACGAGCGCGCAGGCGTCCTGGATCCCGTACTGGAGCGCGACCAGCAACGGATTCGTCGTCTGGTCGCTGATGAACGCGAACGTCCAGCGCGGGTGTGGCGGGAAATCGCCGCCGCCGCCCGCTGCCGCGGCGCGCTCCGCGAGGAGCCCGGCGAGCGGCGCGGCAGCTGCGCCCGCCGCGAATCGGCGAAGGAGCTGCGCCCTGTCCAGCACGGCCGAAGTCTATGGCGGACATGACCGGTGACAGTCACCGGTCATGGCTCGAGGAGACTAGTGTCCTGAGTCGTTGATCCGTTGGCAGTAGGCGGCGAGGCTGTCGAGGATCTGGTCGGCGGTCTTGTGCCAGACGAAGGGCTTCGGGTCGTCGTTCCAGTTGGCGATCCAGGTGCGGATTGACGCGACGAGGTCG
>JBBQTQ010000076.1:0-14078 GCA_038213135.1 Gaiellales bacterium | reverse complement strand
GGCCGCACCCTCACCGGCCTGATCAGCCGCATCGCCCGACGACTGCTCGCCCTCACCGCCGCAATCCTCCACAACTGGCAGACCGGCACACCCGGCCGCAGACTCACCGCCTACGACCACTAAGGAATCAATCGTCTAGGGTTGAGCGGTGCCCGGGAGGCTCGTCGTCGTTGCGCTGCTTGCGTTTGCCCTAACGGGCTCCGCCGCGGCCGTCCCGCAGCCGAGCGCGTCCGCGCCGAATCTCGTCCAGGCGGAGAATGCGCTCCCCGGCACGCCCGGCTGGCTCGCTCCCGACGCGGGATCGGCGATCGAGGGCTACACCGCGGATCAGAGCCTGGCGCCCGGCGACACGCTTCAGCTGCACGTCTCGGTCAGTCCGGCGCAGCGCTACCGGGTCCTGATCTACCGCCTGGGCTGGTACGGAGGGGCGGGCGCCCGGCTGCTGGGCTGCCTCCCGTCGTGCGCGGCAGACGAGCAAGGCTTTACGCGCACGGTGCCGCCGCTCGATCCTCAGACCGGCAAGCTCGTGGCAGGCTGGCCGGCGACCGACCAGCTGGCGGTGCCGCGTGATTGGGTCAGCGGGTACTACCTCGCCGAGCTGATGCTGACCACCGGGCCCGCGAAAGGGCAGGCGAGCCCCGTCGTCTTCGTCGTTCGCGCACCGCCCATGCGCGCCTCCGCGATCCTCGTCCAGGTACCGGTCAACACGTGGGCCGCATACAACGCCTGGGGTGGGAAGAGCCTCTACGGCGACTACAGCACGAACGGCACACCCGCGGTGAAGGTCTCGTTCGAGCGTCCGCTCGGCAAGCCGTACCGGCAGTTCTTCACCTGGGAGATCCAGCTCATGCGGTTCCTCGAGCGCGAGGGCTACGACGTCTCCTACCAGACGGACATCGACACCGACCGCAACCCGGGCGAGCTGCTGCGGCACCGTCTCGTGATGACGGCCGGTCACGGGGAGTACTGGACGCGGACGATGCGGGATGCGTTCGACCATGCTCGCGATCTCGGCACGAACCTCGCGTTCATGGGCTCGAACATCGCCTACTGGAACGTGCGCTACGAGGACAACTGGCACACCGTCGTCGGGTACAAGTCGTTCGCGCCGGACCCGGTCCCGGATCCCACCCAGCGCACGATCCTCTTCCGCGACCTCGGGATGCCCGAGTGCGAGCTCCTCGGGATCGAGCACATTGGCGGCATCGAGCGCGGCCCGTCGACCCACGACTATGCGATCGAGCCGCGCGCGCTCAGGGACGGCTGGCTGCGGGGTGTCGGCTTCACGGCGTCGACGGTCTTACCGAACCTCGTCGGGCCTGAGTGGGACACCATTCCTCAGAGCCTCCCGGCGCCGTGCTTCAAGGCCAGGCCGGTCATCTACTTCCGCGGGCGCGACGTCGACGCGACCGCCATGCGCTACACGGCTCCCTCTGGCGCGCGCGTCTTCAGCTCCGGCAGCCTTCAGTTCGTGTGGGGCCTCGACTCTTTCGGGGCGGGTGACCGCAGCGCGGCCGGTGCCGCCGATACCGGCCTGCAGCAGTTCACGCGCAACGCACTGGCGGATCTGACGACCCCGGCACCCGCCTGGTCGCTGCACGCGGTCAGCATCAGGGGTCGCGTGCGGGTGTGGATCTCGCGTCCGACCGATCCGCGCGTGACAAACGTGATCTTCCTGCGCCGCGAGGGTCGTCAGACCTTCGATGCCAAGTCGGTCGGGACGTCGACGGTCTGTACGACCATCGACTCGATCTGCCTCGACCGGAGCGCGGTCCGTGGCCATGTCTACCGCTACCTGGCGATCGTCGCCGATCAATGGGGAACGTCGTCACCGACGGAAACCTCCCCGGTCACCGTTCGCTGACACGAAGAAAAACCCCGCCTGAGCGGGGCTTTCAGGAGCGGATGATGGGATTCGAACCCACGACCTTCGCCATGGCAAGGCGACGCTCTAGCCAACTGAGCTACATCCGCACTGCGTGGCCAGTATAGCCCCGGCTCAGCCGGCGGCCGCGTCGAGAGCCTCGTTGACGAGCCGGTCTGCGAGCTCGTTGTGCTCGCGGCGAACGGCTCTGTAGGTGACGCTGCCCAGCCGCCGCCCGAGCCGGGCTGCCTCGCTGGAGAGCTCCTGTAGAGCCTCGTTCTTGACCCGATACTCGCCGCTCATCTGCTTGACGAGCAGCTCGGAGTCGGAAACCACTTCGACCTCGTCCACGCCGAGCTCGAGCGCCTTCGCGAGCCCGGCAACGAGGCCCCGGTACTCGGCGACGTTGTTCGTCGCACGCCCGATCGCCTCGCCGTGGGCGACGAGCACCTTGCCCTCGTCGTCCTCGAGCACATAGCCGAACGCGGCCGGCCCCGGGTTCCCGCGCGCGCCCCCGTCCGTCGAGAGGCGAGCCTTCAAAGCAGGGCGTAGATGTCGTACGCCGGCTCCTCGTAGGGATGTGCCCGGCGCAGCGCGGCGATCACCTCGTCCTGTCGCTCGGCGGGAAAGACGGTCTCCAGGCGAAGCTCGGCGACTCGCTGCTCCCGTCCCGACTCGCCGACCGACGGGCTCGACCCCTCACCACCGAGGAACGTGCCCGTTCCCTGCGTGTACCAGGAGCAGCGCTCGTAGTTGCCGATCTGGCCCGCGCCCGCTTCGAAGAGCGCATCGCGCACGGTGTCGAGCGCCTCACGCGGGACGAAGACGACGAGCTTGCGCCTCGGCGTTGCGGGGTGTTCCACCGGGCGAGTTTCACACAGCGACGGCGGATCGGTATTCACGCTCTCGGCGCTCTTCGGTCACAGACACGTGCGGAGTTCCCGGGTACGCTCGCGCTATTAGGGGCGGGAGGTGGGTTTCCCGGCTAGACGCGTCTACCTGAGAAGGCAGGGCGCGCTAGGTCGCGGTATCGATCTGCGCCCGCTGCAGGCGGCCCGAATAGTCGACGTAGACCGACTTCCACTCCGTGAAGACGTCGAGCGCGGCCTGGCCGGCCTCACGGTGCCCGTTCCCCGTCTGCTTCGTGCCGCCGAACGGGAGATGGACCTCAGCACCCGTCGTGCCGGCGTTCACGTAGGTGATCCCCGCCTCGAGGTCGCGGATCGCCCGAAACGCGCGATTCACGTCGCGGGTAAAGATCGAGGACGAGAGTCCGAAGCGGATCCCGTTCGCGACCCGGATCGCCTCGTCGAAGTCCGCAACCCTGATCAGCGCGGTCGTCGGCCCGAAGATCTCCTCCTGGGCGATCCGCATTCCCGGATCGACCTCGCCGAACACCGTCGGCCGGTAGTAGAAACCTGCGTCGAGACCGTTCCCGGTCGCCACCTCTCCCCCGGTCAGCAGCTTCGCGCCCTCGCCCTCGCCGATCTCGGTGTACGAGTGGATCTTCTCGATCGCAGCGCGGTTGATCACCGGCCCGACGTCGGTCGACTCCTCCCAGCCGGGCCCGAGGCGCAAAAACTCCGCGCCGGCGACGAGCTTCCGCTGCAGCTCGTCGTAGACCGCCTCGTGGACGACGACGCGGCTGGCGGCCGTGCACCGCTGGCCGGAGGTGCCGAAGGCCGACCAGACGATGCCCTCGACCGCGAGATCGAGGTCGGCGTCGTCCATGACGATGATCGCGTTCTTGCCGCCGAGCTCGAGGTGCAGGTGCTTGAGCGTCGGCGCGGCGCGGCGCATCACCTCGACACCGGTCTCGCGAGAGCCGGTGAAGGAGACGACCGGCACGTCCGGGTGCTCGACGATCGCGACGCCGACCTCCTCGCCGAAGCCGTGAACGACGTTCACCACGCCTTCCGGGACGCCGGCCTCTGTGAGCAGTTCCACGAAGCGCTCTCCGAGCAGAGGCGTGTCCTCGGCGGGCTTGAAGACGACGGTGTTGCCGCAGACGAGCGCCGGCACGATCTTCCAGGACGGGATCGCGATCGGGAAGTTCCAAGGCGTGATCACGCCGATGACCCCGACCGGCGTCCGGACGCTCATGTTGAACTTGTCCCGCAGCTCGGACGGTGTCGTCTGCCCCCAGAGCCGACGGCCCTCGCCGGCCATGTAGAAGGTCATGTCCACGGCCTCCTGGACGTCGCCGCGCGCCTCGGCGAGCACCTTCCCCATCTCGCGGGTCATCAACTGCGAGAGCTCCTCCTTGTGCTCGGCGAGGAGCTGGGCGAAGCGGAACAGGAGCTCGCCGCGTCGCGGAGCCGGCACGAGCCGCCAGTCGGCAAACGCAGCCTTGGCGGAGGCGACCGCGCCCTCGACGTCCTCGGCAGCCGAGCGCGGCACCGTGCCGAGCAGCTCGCCGGTGGCCGGGTTGTAGCTCTCGAGCGTCGCGCCGGTCATCGCGGGCGAGCCTAGCAACCTCACAGATCAGGCCCTCGCGACGTTCAATTCCTCGATGCGGCTCTACGACTACGCGGCTTCGGCGAACTGCTACAAGGCGCGGCTCCTCCTGTCGCTGACGGGCAGGCCCCACGAGCGAGTGCCGGTCGACATCTTCGCGGGCGACACGCTGACCGAGGAGTTCGGCCGCCTCAACCCGCTGCGCGAGACCCCTGTTCTCGAGCTCGACTCGGGCGAGATCGTCACGCAGTCGAACGCGATCCTCTGGTACCTCGCCGCCGGCACGCCCTACCTGCCGGAGGACCCGATCGAGCAGGCGCGCACAGTCCAGTGGCTCTCCTTCGAGCAGGAGCGGGTGATGCTCGGGATCGGCAGCGCGCGGTTCCGGATCATGACCGGACGCGACCCGGACGCCGTGCCTGCACGCCTAGCCACCGGACGGAGCGCACTCGAAGTCCTCGAGGCGCACCTTCGTGGGCGGAGCTACGTGCTGGGCGAGCGGATCTCCCTCGCCGATGTCTCGCTCTTCGCGTACACGCACCTCGCCGGCGATGCCGGCTTCGACCTCGCGGAGTTCCCGTCGGTGAGCACGTGGCTCGAGCGCATCCGCTCCCAGCCGCGCTTCGTCGACGACCTCGTGCCCTACCCCGAGAACGCGAGCGTCCTCGCCGGCCACTCGATCTACGGCTAGCCGACTTCGGTGCTGGGGAAAGTCCCCGGGATGCGTGCCCGCCGCCGGTCGCGGATCTCCCGCTTGCCGCCGTACGTCTTCCCGCGGCGGCGATCGTCGCCCTCGCGCCGGTCGACGATCACGGTGACGTCAGGGTTCTCGCTGTAGTAGTCGACCATGCGGTCGTACAGCTCCCCCTCGAGCTCACGTGGAATCACGCAATAGATCATCCCCACTGATTGTAGGGAGAACGTGCCCGGAAGCTAGACCCCGGAGCGAACGATCTCGGGAACGACGCGCCCGTTGTCCTCCAAGGCCGCATTCCAGGCGGTGAATCCGGCGTCCAGCTCGTCGAGATCCATCCCGCGTTCGGCCAGGCGAACGGGTTGCGAGGAGTCGAGGGTGATCCGGTACTGGTACCAGGAGATGTCCCACGCGACCGTGATCACGACCTCCGCGTGGACCCCCGAGAGCACCACGATGCTGACCTGCGGCGAGCCGAGGCTGCGGGTAATCCCCTCGACTGTCCGCCGGTACTCGCTCGAGTTGAACACGTCGGCGGCTTCGACGATCGCCTGATCGGGTCCGGAAAGGCGGCGCAGCAGCGGCTCGGCGATGCTCGTCTCGACGGCTGGGCGCCGGTGCCCCAGCAGCCGGTCGGTCAGTCGTGGGCCGCGCTGGCGGCGGCGGTCGCCCTGGACCGTCGGCATCAACGGGCTCCCCTCGCGGATCCAGCCATGCTCGAGGGCACGCTCCTGGCAGAGGGGGCAGACGTCGACGAAATCGGTTCCGTTGTAGGTGAAGCGGATCGAGCGCTCGCCCATCAAGAGCGTCCGCTCGCAGATGGCGCAGATCACTCCGAGAGGCTTACGGTGCGGCACGGGCCGAAATACTAGGCGAAATCCGGCGGTTTTTCGGATCGGGCCTAGACCTTGACCTCTTCCTTGTCCTTCTTGGCCGCCTCGATCAGCTTCGAGGCGATCTGCGACGGGACCTCGTCGTAGCGCTGGAAGTGCATGTGGTAGTCACCGCGGCCGCCGGTCATCGAGGTCAACGCCTGGGAGTAGGTCAGCAGCTCGGCGAGCGGCACCTCCGCCTTGATCATCGTCATCCCGCCGGCGGGCTCCATGCCGTGCAGCCGGCCGCGGCGTGAGTTGAGGTCGCCGTTGACGGCGCCGACGGTCTCGTCCGGGACAGTCACGTCGACCTCCATGATCGGCTCGAGCAGCACCGGGTCCGCCTTCTCGTAGGCGCTCTTGAACGCCATCGAGCCGGCGATCTTGAACGCCATCTCGGAAGAGTCGACGGTGTGGTAGGAGCCGTCGACGAGCAGGACGCGCAGGCCCTGCACCGGCGCCCCCGCCAGCTCGCCGTGCAGCATCGCCTCCTGGATTCCCTTGTCGACTGCGGGCCGGAAGCTCTGCGGGATGACGCCGCCGACGATCTTGTCGACGAACTCGTAGCCGGTGTGCCCCTCGAGCGGCTCGAGCACGATGTGGCAGTCGCCGAACTGGCCGCGGCCGCCGGTCTGCTTCTTGTAGCGGCCTTGCGCGCGCGACTCCTTGCGGATCGTCTCCAGGTACGGGACGCGCGGCTGGCGCAGCTCGACCTCGACACCGAAGCGCCGCTTCAACCGGTCGACGGCGACCTCGACGTGAATCTGGCTCATGCCGCAGAGGAGCGTCTCGCCCGTCTGCGGGTCGCGCCGCAGGACGAGCGTCGGGTCCTCCTCATGGAGGCGGCGCAGCGAGGTGGCCATCTTCTCCTCGTCGCCCTTCGCCTTCGGGGAGACCGCGAAGCTCATCACGGGCTCCGGGAACTCGAGCGTCGGCAGCTCGACCTGGCGCTCAGCGTCCATCAGCACGTCGCCGGTCAGCGTCTCCTTGAGCTTCGCGATCGCACCGATGTCGCCCGCGCCGAAGGCGTCTGCCGAGACGTGGTCCTTGCCCTGAAGCAGGAGGAGCTGGCCCAGGCGCTCCTTGGAGTGCGTTCGCGCGTTCGAGACCGTCGAGTCCGACGAGAGCGTCCCCGAGAGGACGCGGAAGACGTTGATCCGGCCGGCGAACGGGTCGGCGACCGTCTTGAAGACGAAGGCGGAAGTGCCGTCCGAGACCTCGAGACCCCTCGGCGCGCCCTTCTTCGCCGGCGATGGCACGCCCTCCACCATCAGGTCGAGCATGGCGGTCGTGCCGAGGTTCTTCGTCGCGACGGTGGCCGCGACCGGGAAGAGCTCGCCGCGGGTGACGGCGTTCTTGAGGGCGGCAGCGACCTCGTCGACCGCCAGCTCCTGCCCGTCCAGGTAGCGCTCCATCAGCGACTCGTCGGTCTCGACGACGGCGTCGAGCAATTTCTCCCGGTACTGGCCGACCTGGTCGGACAGCTCGAGGGGGATCGGCGTCGGCGAGCCTTCGCGCCCGCCCTCGGGGCTCGTGTAAGCCGTCATGTGCAGCAGATCGACGATCCCCGTCAGCTCGTGCTCGGCGCCGATCGGCAGCTGCACCGCGACGCAGCGCTCGGAGAGCTGCGAGCGGAGTGCCTCGAGCACCCGGAAGAAGTCGGCGCGCTCGCGGTCGAGCATGTTCACGACGATCACCCGGGAAAGACCGAGCTCGTCGGAGCGCCGCCACAGCCGCCCGGTGCCGACCTCCACGCCCATCACGCCGCTGACCACGAACAGCGCGCCCTCGACGACCCGCAGCGAGGCGAACGCATCGCCCTGGAAACCCGCGTCGCCCGGCGTGTCGATCAGGTTGAGCTTGCGTCCCTGCCAGTCGGCGTGGCAGATCGTCGCCGCGAGTGACATTTGGCGCTTGTGCTCCTCCTCGTCCCAGTCGGAGACCGTCGTGCCGCCCTCGATCGAACCCAGCCGGTTGACGCCTCCCGACTGGAAGAGCATCGCCTCGACGAGCGAGGTCTTGCCGACCCCGCGGTGTCCGACGACGGCTGCGTTACGGATCTTTCCGGGCTCGACGACGGGCATGCGGCGATCTCCTCCTCTAGGCTCTCGACCAATTCGATCGAAGCCTAACTCCCCGCAACGAGAGGAGTCCTGATGAAGACCTACGTGATTCTGCGGCGCAGCGGCTGGCGTTCGCCCGAGGATCTGCAAGAGGCGGCAGGCCGCTCGAAGGCGGTCGCCGACGAGCAGATGCCGGACGACATTCGCTGGATCCGCAGCTACGTCATGGCCGAGGAGGACGGCGGGCTCGGGACGGTCTGCGTCTATCAGGCGAGCAGCGAGGAGGCAATCCGCGACCACGCGGGCCGGGCGATGCTGCCGGTCGACGAGATCATCGAGGTCGCCGACACCGTCGTCGTCCGCGAGGACCCGGCCGCCGACTAGCGATCACTCCTCGGTAGAGGGCCGCACTGGCGTTCCGCCAAGGCGCGACTTCAGGCGCAGGATCGCCTTCGTGTGCAGCTGCGACACCCGCGACTCGGTGACGCCGAGCACCTCGCCGATCTCGCGCAGCGTCAGCTCCTCGTAGTAGTAGAGCGTGATCACGAGCTTCTCGCGCTCGGGCAGGCGCGCGATCGACTCTCCGAGCGCCTCGCGGAGCTCGGTCTGCGCAAGCGCATCCTGCGGTGCGGGCGCATGCGGATCCTCGATCGTGTCGATCATCGAGATCTGGTCGCCGCCGGTCGAGGAGATCGTCCAGAGCTCGTCGAGCGCGGCGATCGAGGAGCGCGAGATGTCCGTGAGGCTGTCCTCGAGCTCGCCCTCTGTGATCCCGATCTTCTCGGCGATCTCGGCGTCGGTCGGTGCCCGGTGCAGCTTCGCCTCGAGGGATGCAATCGCCCGCTCGATGTCGCGCGCGCGGGCACGGACCGAGCGCGGGACCCAGTCCATCGAACGCAGCTCGTCGATGATCGAGCCCTTGATCCTGGCGATCGCGTAGGTCTCGAACTTGACGTCGCGATCCGGGTCGTAGCGCTCGATCGCGCCGATCAGGCCGAGTAGTCCGTAGGAGGCAAGGTCATTCTCCTCGACGTGCGCCGGGAGCCCGCTGCCGAGCCGTCCGGCGACGAACTTCACGAGCGGCGCGTAGTTCAGGATTAGCCGGTCGCGCAGGGCTTGATCGTGCGTGCGGTGGTACTCGCGGAAAATGCCCTGCATGTCATCGGCCACGGCAAGAGAATACGGCGTGAGGCGGCGAGTTCCTCAGCGGAGCGCGCGAAGCGAGATCGTGGCAAGCCACAGTCCGATCGCCGCCGCGCCGCCGACGATGGCCCACTGACCCGCCTGCGCGGCCGCGTAGGCGATCCCGCCGAAGCCCGCCGCGAGCAGCGCGAAGAGCGCGCCGAGCGCGCGCCGTTGCGACGGCTGGCGCATCGCGCCGACTCTAGTGGCTCGCCGAAGGCCCCGGATACACTGAGCCCTCGAACCGAGGGGCGTAGCTCAATTGGTAGAGCACCGGTCTCCAAAACCGGGGGTTGCAGGTTCGAGTCCTGTCGCCCCTGTCCCCTCGGTTACTGAAAGCCGCTCTCCGGGAGCGGCTTTCGGTCTCCTCCGACCTGGTTCGCCATCGGTTAGAGCAACTGAGAGTCGAATAGGGTCGCGGAGTGCGCCTGGCCCTGCTCGCGGCTGTTGTCTCGCTCGCGTTCGCGGGCACAGCCAGCGCGGGCGTCACGGTCTACGGGCCCGCATCCGCAACCCGGGTACTCGTGCTGGTCCCGGGCTACGGAGGCGGCGGGGGGACATTCGCCCAGGTGGCGCCGGTGCTGGTCGCGCGTGTGCCGAACATGCAGGTCTGGACGGTCGACCGGCGTGGCGTGGCCCTCGAGGACAGAACGGGCTTCAAGACCGGAGACCCGGCGACCGCGTACGGCTACTACCTGGCCCAGCAGCCTGTGGGCGGACGCTCCTTCGACGCCAACCTGACGCTGAAGCTGCCGCAGGCGAAGAGCTGGGGATTGGCCGCGACCCTCGCCGACCTTCGCCGGATCGTGCTCCGTGCCCGCGCCGGCGGCAAGCGCAAGGTCATCCTCGGCGGCCACTCCTTCGGCGCGGCGACGACGGCGACCTACGCTGCCTGGGACTTCAACGGCCGGCCCGGGTACGCGGATCTCTCGGGAATCGTCCTGATCGACGGAGGCGAGCTCGGGACATTCGGGACGCAGACCGTCGGCAAGGTGAAGGCCGACCTCGGAGCCCTCGCGACGCAGCCGAGCCCGTTCGACGACCAGCTCGGAGCCGGCGTGCCCTGGCTCTTCGGCGTCTTCGCGCAGCTCGCGGCGCTGTCGGCGCAGGTTGCTCCCGAGGCCCCCTCCACGCTCGCGCAGAGCCCGCTCGTTCCGGCCTCGCTGCGGCCGCCCGGCAACCCGACCAACGCGCAGTTTCTCGCGTACGCGGCGGGCGACGACGGGTTCGACGCTGGTCATTGCGGGCTGCAGAACATCGCGTCGCTGCTGGCCGGCCCGGACGCGGTCGAGTGGTACTTCCCGACGCGCCTGCGAATCGATCTCCTCGGCGCGTCCAGCCTGCGACCCGACCCGGTGACGCGGCTACTCGGTCTGCGCCTGACGCACCTGCACGAGATCGACGTCCCCGTCTATGCATTCGCGACCAGCGCCTATCCCGGCACGCTCGCCGGAGCCAGGACGCTGATCGCGGAGTCCCACGCGCCGCGCAGCTCCTCGCTGCTCACGCAGGACCCCGCGATGAAGCACAGCGATCCACTCTGCACGCCGTACGAGAAGAGCCGGTTCCTACAGACTCTCGTCGCCTGGCTGAAGCGGATCTAGGTCGCCGCGCCCCAGACGAGCAGCGACTGCGGATCGTCCGGGTCGATCTTGACGATCACCTGGCCGCCCTGGGTGATGCCCGCGAGCGCCTGCTCGTGGATCGACTGCTTGGTCGTCACCTGGTAGTCGGGCGCGCCGTTGCTGCCCTTGACCGTCAGGTGGAACTCGATCTCGTGACCGCCGCCGAACTGCGTGCCGAGCTCGGTCATCGAGTCGACGGTCGCACGACCGTCCACACCGGACTTGTTGATCTTCATGATCTTGTCGCGCTCGCTGAACCCCGCGCCTGGACTCACGGCCTGCTTCGCCGTGCCCTTCAGCTTGTCGAGAAAGCCCATCGTCAACTCCCTTGCTCTCGGAGCGACCCCGGACGAGCCAATCACATCGGCGCGGCCGTTGCAATTTCGGAAGCGCTGCAGTGGCGCCGCTTGGTAAGGAGATCGTCAGCAGCGACTACCCAGCGCCGCCGCGCAGCCGGCCTAGACCTCACACGTAGTCTCTCGGAGTGGAGCTCGTCCGGCTCGGCGGCAGTGACCTGCACGTCTCGCGGGTCGGGCTCGGGTGCAACAACTTCGGCGGCCGCGTCGACCTTGACGGGACACGGGCCGTCGTGGACGCGGCCCTCGACGCCGGCATCAACTTCCTCGACACTGCGGACATCTACGGCGGCCAGGGTGGCAGCGAACGTCTCCTCGGCGAGGCGCTGAAGGGGCGTCGCGAGCGGGTCGTTCTCGCCACGAAGTTCGGCGGCGACATGGGGACTGGCGACGACGCGCGCGGCTCCCGCGGGTACGTCAGGAAGGCGATCGCCGCCTCGCTTGAACGGCTGCAGACCGAGCGGGTCGATCTCTACTACTACCACCGGCCCGACGGGATCACGCCGCTCGCGGAGACGCTCGCCGCGCTGGAGGAGGTGCGGGCCGAGGGGTTGATTCGGTGGATCGGCTGCTCGAACCTCTCCGCCGAACAGCTCGACGAGGCGATCGCCTTCGGCAGCGAAGGGTTCGTCGCGCTCCAGAACGAGTATTCACTGCTCGAGCCCCAGGCGGAGCAGGACGTGCTCCCGCGCTGCCGCGAGGCTCGGATCGGGTTCATCCCCTACTTCCCGCTCGCGAGCGGTCTCCTCACCGGCAAGTACCGGCGCGGGGAGCAGGCACCCGAGGGGACGCGGCTCGCCGGGCGCGAGCAGCCACCGGAGACATTCGACGAGGTCGAGCGGCTGGAGAGCTTCGCGCAGCAGCGCGGGCACACGCTGCTCGAGCTGGCGATCGGAGCGCTCGCCTCCGCGCCTGGGGTCGCCTCGGTGATCGCAGGCGCGACGAAGCCGGAGCAGGCGCGCGCGAACGCGGCCGCCGGCGAGTGGCGGCTGACCGGCGAGGAGCTAGACGCGCTCGCCGGGGGGCGGCTCGACGGGCCGCCCGGCGTGGCCTGAGTCGTCGGGCGCTACCTCGGGCCGCTCGCTGGGCTGCGCAGGCTCGGGCTGCTCGCCGAGACCTGCCTGCCACGAGGCCCAGAGCCGCGCGTAGCGCTCGCCTTGCGCGACGAGCTCGTCATGGCTCGCAACCTCGACGAGACGGCCGCGCTCCAGCAGTGCCACGCGATCGGCGCGCTCTGCCGTCGAGAGCCGGTGCGCGATCGTGATCATCGTCCGGCCCTCAGCCACCGCCGTCAGTGCGTGCTCGACGAGCCGCTCTGTGGCCGGGTCGAGGCTCGAGGTCGCCTCGTCGAGGACGATCACCTCGGGGTCTGCAAGCGCGGCGCGTGCGATCCCGACCAGCTGCCGCTCTCCCGACGAGAGGCGGACGCCTCGGGTACGGACATCCGTCGCAAGGCCCTCGGGCAGAGCAGCGAAGCGCTCGAAGGCGCCGATCGAGCGCAACGCGTTCTCGACTTCCGCGTCGCTCGCGTCGGGCCGGCCGAGCCGCACGTTGTCGGCGATCGAGCCCGAGAAGAGGTGCCCCTCCTGCGGCAGGAAGACGATCCGGCGGCGAAGACCCTGATGCGTCGTCTCGCGCAGGTCGACGTCGGCGTACGAGACGAGCCCCTCGCCGGGGTCGTATTGACGCGTGAGTAGCTTCGCAAGGGTCGACTTGCCCGCGCCGGTCGCGCCGACGAGCGCCAGGTGCTCGCCCGGCTCGAGACGCAGGCTGACGTCGCCGAGCACGAGCGCGTCTCCGTCATAGGCGAAGTCGAGCTCCTCGCCCGCGAGCGTGCCGTCCGCCGGTAGCTCGGACGGATTGGCGGCGTCGCCCACCGTCTCGGGAGTGTCGAGCAGGCCGACGATCTTCGTCAGCGCCGCGCGCCCCGACTGGAACTCGCTGAACCAGTCGCCCATGCGCGCGATCGGGTCGAACAAACTTGCGATGTAGAGGGCGAACGCGACCACCGTGCCGACGCTGACCTCGCCGCGGCTGTGCAGAACGCCGCCGGCGGCAACGACCGCGGCAGCCGCGAGCGCCTGCGAGAACGCGATCACCGGGAAGAAGCCGATGTTGACGAGCGCCACACGCCGCCAGGCGCCGATCAGGCCCCGGCTCGCGTTGCGATAGAGCTGGTAGCGCTCCTCCTCGCGGCCGAACGACTGGACGACGCGCATCCCCGACATCCCCTCCTGCAGTGCGGTCAGGGTGCCTGCGACGTTGTCGCGCAGCGCGAGATAGGTCGTCCGCGATTTGCGGTGGTAGCGCCACACCGAGAGCGCGAGCGGTGGCAGGGCGACGAGCGTGACCGCAGTTAGGAGAGGCGAGAGCGCCAGCAGGATCGCGAGCGTGACGAGGAAGAGGAAGAGGCTGCCGACGATCTCGACGAGCACCTGGCGGATGAAGGTCGTCAGCGTCTGGACGTCGGCGGTCACGCGCGAGACGAGCACACCCGAGCGCTGACCCTCGAAGAAGGGCATCGAGAGCCGCTGCAGCTTCTCGAAGATCGCGACGCGCAGGTCGCCGAGGAAGCGCTCGCCCGCGCGCGCCGAGGCGAGCACGATCAGCCGCTCGAGCAGCGGCCGTGTCAGCACGAGCCCGAGGTAGGCGAGCGCGACCTCGTTCAGGACGGCGCCGTCGTGACGACGGATGCCGTGATCGATCGCGTAGCGAACGAGGAACGGGCCGGCGAGGGTGACGAGGGTCGCACCGACGATCCCGAGCGCCGCGAGGGCAACGCCGAGCCGGTAGGGGCGGAGCAGCGTCCAGGTGCTGCGGCGAACGCTCATGGGGCAACCTTGCCTTTGGTTGTTCTTGTTCTTTGAAAACTGAGAGTCCACCCGCACGCAGTCAGTGCGGGTGTTGACCGGCGCGGCTCGTAGCGTCGCGTCGTGGCTGACCACCGCCGGGAGAGCGCCTCGTT
>JBBQTQ010000075.1:0-14186 GCA_038213135.1 Gaiellales bacterium | reverse complement strand
GGACGCGACGGTGACGATCGACCAGCAGCTCGAGGACGGCGACTGGATCGCATCGCGCTGGACCGGCCGCGGGACGCAGAACGGCGAGATCATGGGGATCCCCGCCACCGGCAAGCAGATCACCGTGACCGGGCTCACCTTGTCGCGCGTCACGGGCGGCCAGATCGTCGAGGAGTGGACGAACTGGGACACGCTCGGGATGCTCCAGCAGCTCGGAGCGGTTCCGGCGCCTGATACCGCGACATTGACCCACTAGGTGGGGTGAGGGACAGGCCTGCAAACCAGGCCTGTCCCTCGGTCTCAGCTGACCCAGCGCGATAGCTCCCTCTGCAGTTTGCTCGCGAATCTGCCGATTGGGCTACTGCGTCTTCGACGCAGCGGCCATGAGCATCGGCTTCCCACAACCCACGCATCTCCCGTGCGAATCGTGCGGTGCGTCGGTCGCCCGCGAGCAGACGGACGAGCACCTCTGCGACGAGGAACGCCTGTTGGACTTCGAGGTGGTCCAGGCTCACCCGGAGCGACTCGAGGACGAGGTTTCCGAGTACCTCGAGACACCGCACGGGCGCTTCGCCGCCTGGTACGCAGCGCGGCGTCGTTAGCCCTTATAGGGTCGGCGCGATGCTACTCGCGGTCGACGTCGGGAACACGCAGACCGTCTACGGGCTCTACGACGGGCCGGAGCTGACCGAGAGCTGGCGCGTCGCCACCGAGTCGCAGCGCACCGGCGACGAGCTCGGGGCGCTGGTCGGCCGCTTCATCGAGCTCGACCGGGTCGACGGCATCTGCCTCTCCTCGACCGTGCCGGCACTCGTACGCGAGTACGAGATCTTCGCCGAGCGCTGGGCGAAAGCGCCGCTGCTCGTGCTCGGCCCCGGTGTCCGCACCGGGATCGCGATCCGCTACGACGACCCCCGCGAGGTCGGGCCGGACCGGATCGCGAACGCGGTCGCCGGTAAGGAGCGCTACGGCGCGCCCTGCATCGTCGTCGACTTCGGCACCTCGACGAACTTCGACGTCGTCTCGGCCGCGGGGGAGTACGTGGGCGGGGTGCTCGCGCCCGGGATCGAGATCTCGATGGAGGCGCTCTTCGCTCGCGCGGCACGCCTCGTGAAGGTCGACTTCGTCGAGCCGCCGACCGTGATCGGCAAGACGACAGCCACGGCGCTCCAGTCAGGCGTCGTCTACGGCTTCGCCGGCCAGGTGGACGGGATCGTCGCCAGGATCCGCGCCGAACTCGGCGCCGATGCACCGGTGATCGCGACCGGCGGTCTTGCGGGTCTGATCGCCCCGCACAGCAAGACGATTTCGAAGGTCGACCCCTGGCTGACGCTCGAAGGTCTCCGCCTAGTGTGGAGCCTCCACAGCGCCTAGGTCCGGCGCCGAACCGCAGTAGTGGAACGGCCGGCCGTCGCAGCGTGCGACGTAGCGAAGGCCGAGCAGGGCTCGCACGCCCAGATCGACGACGCTCGCATGCGCCGGGTCGGCGACGAGGTCCTTGTCGCCCGCGTGCGCCTTGCTCGTGTACTCGGCGAGCGACTTGCCCTTGCCGTTCCAGAGCACCGGCTCCGCGCTTGCCGGCCAGAGCAGGTCGTGGCTCTCGCTATACCGGCCGAACGGACGGCGCACCTGCAGCGCCCACGGCCCGCGGCGGCCCGAGGCGAGCACGTTGTTGGCCACCGTCAGGCTCCGGACGGGACTGGCGTTCAGTGCCGGACCCGACGAGCCCGTCTGGATCGTGTTGCTGGCGATCACGAAGCTCTCGAGCGGCGCGCGGTCGAGATAGATCCCGGCCTCGCTGACCCCGGTGATCGTGTTGTAGGCGATTCGGGTCGTGCCCGGCACGGACGACTCCTGGAAGAAGGCGATCCCGATCGGGCCGCCGCTGATCCGGTTCCCGACGACGTACGAGCTCTGGTAGCGGATCGAGATCCCGTTCGTCGGGAAGCCGGAGATCGTGTTGTCGACGATCCGCGGCGTCGGGCCCTTCGCGTAGATGCCGTGGTCGTGCCAGGTCGTCGCGAAGCCCACGTCCGTGATCCGGTTTCCGCTGACGGTGAAGCCGGCGCCGCGCCAGGTGATCCCGGACGCGCCGATGTGCGAGACCTGGTTGTCCTCGATCGTCCAGTTGGCGTCGCTCAGGCTCGACGAGTTGATCCCGTACGAGCGCGTGTTCTCGAGCAGGCAGTTGCGGATCACGACTCCGATCCCGGTCCCCGAGCTCGAGAGGACGAGCTGTGCCTGACCGCCCGCGCCGTCCAGGTGGAGGTGGTCGAGGGTGACGTAGCTGCGCCCGTGCAGCCAGACGACCGCCTCGCTCGCGTCGCTGATCGTCGCCAGCCCGTCGCCGTAGGAGCCGAACGTGATGGGCGCGTCGGCGGAGCCGGAGCTCGACGGCCAGAGCGGCCCGGCGAAGGTCTTGCCTCCCTCGAAGAGGATGTTGTCGCCCGGGACGAACGGGTGGCCGTTGACCGCCTGCACGGTCGCCCAGGCGTGGTCGGGCGAGGTGCCCACGGCCGTGTCGTTGCCGGAGGGGCTCACGTAGTACGTGGTTGCCAGCGCCTGCGCGGGCAGAGCGAGCGCCGCCAGAACCGCGAGGAGTGCGAGTTTCACGCCGCGCCGAGCGCGTCGCTCAAAACGGGCGCTGTTCTTCGCCCCGTGACTCCGACCCCAAAGGCCGGATAGTCGAACAGCTGCTTGTACCGGCGCGCCGATTGCACGGCCTCGATCTCCAGGCCGCGGTTCTCGAACCACTCGATCACGGTGTTGTAGTTCTGGCGGTGTGCGTAGCGGGGCGAGAGCATGTCGCGCAGCGTGTGCTCGGTGTTCATGCGCTGCCAGCGCTCAGGATGGCGCACCCGCCTTAGGAGCCTCCGGTGCGCGTACGGCGTCAGCGCCTTGAAGAACGCGTTTCGAAGCGGCTCGGGTGACCGGCTGAGTAGTGGTCGCCCCACCGCCTCGGCGACCGATCCGACCGCCACCCTAAAGCGACTGCTCGAGGCAGGGGTCGCGAAGCCGCCACCGTAGACCCACAGGAAGAAACGACCGTCGGCGGCCACGAAATCGGCGACCGCGTCGAACGCCTGCTCGGTCGAGTGAGTGTGGTGGAGCACGCCGTTCGAGTAGACAAGATCGAAGGAGCTGCGCGGGAAAGGAAGGGCGAACAGGGAGGCAACCACGAAGCGCACGTTCTTCGGCGGCTGTCGCGTCAGGGGGCTCTCGAGCAGGGCCAGGTTGACGTCGATCCCGATCGTCTCCGCGCCGGGAAGCGCCTGCGCGAGCGCATGCGTCTCATGGCCGAGACCGCAGCCGACATCGAGGATGCTGCGGACGCGGGTCGATCCGGGCCGGTACCAGCGCAGCTGCACGTCCCGGAGCAGTTGGACGAGCTCCTCGGCTGTGTAGTGGAACCAGACTTCGCTCTCCTGAAGCAGGCCCCACTCCTCGGTGAACGTCCGCTGTGTCGAACGCTCGCCCGGGCGAGGGCTCCCGACCGGAGGGTGGAAGCCGGGCAGCTCGGCGAGACGAGCCGACTCCTCGCTCGCGAAGCGTTCGTGGAAGTCGACCCGGAAGTCGAGCAGCACCGGGATGCCACCGTGAACCGGATACCAGGTGCGGCAACGGGCGCAGGTCAGCAGGCCGCGCCAGAACGAGTCGTCGAACGGCCGCGCGTCGAGCGCGCCGGCGCAGACTGGACAGCAGAGCCGCTTCGAGAACCCCTCCTCCACTTTCGCAAGCTAGGTCGGTCCCGGCGAGCTGTCAAGACCCGAAATGGCAGAGGCCCGGCGCGAGCAGGTCGGGCCGGGCCTCGAGTCCTACGGGGCGCCTAACTAGGGATGCGCGCCGCGGTGCACTCTCAGTCTGGCCGAGAAGGCGCTCGGGCCACAGCCCTCGGACGAGGGATTGTCGGCATCACCCGTCCGGGTTACGACAAGAGGGAGATGAACAGCGGCGGGCATAGGGTTGCAACGGTCGTCGTCGTCGTGACGATGGTCTTCGCACCGGTCTTCAAGCACAACCACTGGGTCTACACCCTGCTGGGGATGCACAAGTCGACCTCGACCCAGCGCTGCCTCACGACAGCGGAGAAGTGTGCGGCCAACAAGAACGTCGTCAAGACCGTCTTCAAGCCGCTGCCGAAGAACGCACTCGCTCGCTGCAAGGGCCACACGCCGTGTCTGCCGAAGAAGCCGCAGATCAAGCCCGGCAGCGTCATCTGGCCCTTCTGAGCTAGCCGCCGCCGTAGATCGAGATCGGCAGCTCGAGGGTCACCTCGGCGCCTGACGGGATCTCCGCTTCGAGCTGCTCGACGATCTCCGCGGCGCCGGGCGCCGCGATCAGCAGACGTTGCTCCACCTCTTCGGTCGTCTCGAGTGTGACGAGCTCCTGCTTGAACGGCCTTGGGAAGCGGCCACGGCCCAGATACCAGCCGTAGAACTTCTTCAGGAAGCTCGACGCACGGCGCTCGCCGAGCTCGCGGACGGTCTCGCGGACGAAGAGGATCAGCTCCGCGGCGACCTCCTCGCGGCTCGGCTCCGAGTCGTCGCCGTCGACGATCTCGCGCAGTGCCCAAGGGTTACCTTGCGCGCCGCGGCCGACCATCACCGCGGCTGCGGCCGTGGTCGCCAGCACCGCCTGGGCCCGGGCGCGCGAGGTGATGTCGCCGGACGCGATCACCGGCACCGGCACGCGCTCGACGAGCTCCGCGGTGAGCGAGTGGTCGGCGCTCCCGGTGTACATCTGGCGGGCGGAGCGGGGGTGCAGCGTCAGCGTCCGGGCGCCCGCTTCGACCAGGCGCGGTCCCACCTCCAGGCACGTGCGCGAGCCGTTCTCGAGGCCGCGGCGCATCTTCACGGACACGGGCACTGAGACAGCGTCTGCCACGGCCGCGACGATGCGCGTCGCGCGCGCGGGATCGTCGAGCAGGGTGGCGCCCGCGCCGGTCTTCGTCACCTTGCGGACCGGGCACCCGAAGTTGATGTCGACGAGGTCGGCGCCGGCCTCCTCGACCATCCGCGGCGCCTCGGCCATCAACGCGGGCTCCGAGCCGAAGATCTGGACGGCCAGCGGGTGCTCGTCGGCGGCGATCCGGAGGTAGTCGAGCGTGCGCTCGTTGCCGTGATGGAGCCCGGCGCAGCTGACCATCTCGGAGCAGACGAGCCCGGCCCCGAATCGGCGTCCCTGGCGGCGGAATGCCTGGACGCTGACCCCCGCCATCGGCGCCAGCACGAGCCGAGTCGGCACCTCGACCGGCCCGATCCACCACGGCTCTCGGAGATTCACCTGCATAGCGCGGCCATGGTAGCCATGCGCCTTGCGGAGCCCTCTGGCGGTGGCTACAATCCGCCGTCGCGACGGCCTCCCGAGGGGTCGACCGCTCTTTTTTTATCTAGGGTCAGGTGGTTTGCGATGAAGGAAGTCATCCTCACGAAAGAGGGCTTCGAGAAGCTCACGCAGGAGATCGAGCACCTCTCGACCGAGAAGCGGCGCGAGGTCGCGGACAGGATCCGCGTCGCTCGCGAGTTCGGCGACATCGCCGAGAACGCCGAGTACGACGACGCCAAGAACGAGCAGGCGCTGCTCGAGCACAGGATCGCGACGCTCGAGGACCGGCTGCGCTCCGCCCGGGTGATCGAGAAGGGCGACATCCGCAAGGACGAGGTCTCGATCGGCTCCCGTGTGCGCCTCAAGGACATGGAGGCCAACAAGACGATCGAGTACCACATCGTCGGCTCCGCGGAGGCCAATCCGGCCGAGCAGAAGCTCTCGAACGAGTCGCCGGTCGGCAAGGCGATCATGGGCAAGAAGAAGGGCGAGGTCGTCGAGGTCTCCGCCCCCCGCGGCTCGCTCAAGTTCAAGATCCTCGAGATCAAAGCCGCTTAGAGATCTGCGAGCCGCGCTGGGTCAGCTGAGACCAAGGGACAGGCCTCTTGAGGCCTGTCCCTTACACCACGCCGTAGGGCGAGCGCGCTAGCCTCGCCCCATGCCTCACGCCCCCAAACGCTTTCCCGACCGCGACGAGGTCGCTGCCGTCCGCGCCGCGACCGAGCCGCTCGACCCGGGCCAGACCTCCGACGAGAAGCACCGGCTCGCCGGCCGCGTCATGGCTCGCCGCGACATGGGGAAGCTCGTCTTCCTCGACCTCGTCGACCGCTCGGGACGCATCCAGCTGCTCTGCGAGACGGAAAAGACGGGTGAGATCGACGTCGACCTCGGGGACATCGTCGGCGCGACCGGGTCTCCCGCGCGCACGAGACGCGGCGAACCCTCGCTGAACGTCGAGGAGCTGCTGCTGCTCGCCAAGATCCGCCGGCCGCTGCCCGACACCTTCCACGGCCTCACAGACGTCGAGCAACGCCACCGCAAGCGCTACCTCGACCTGCTGATGAACGAGGACACACGGCGCGACTTCGAGATCAGAACCCGAATGGTTACGGCGATCCGCGGCTATCTCGACGCGAACGGGTTCCTCGAGGTCGAGACGCCCGTCCTCCAGCCCAGATACGGCGGCGCGTTCGCCGATCCCTTCGTCACGCGCTACAACGCGCTGGACGCCGACTACTACCTGCGCATCGCCACTGAGCTCTATCTGAAGCGCCTGATCGTGGGCGGATTGGAGCGTGTGTACGAGATCGGCAAGGACTTCCGCAACGAGGGCGTCTCGTTCAAGCACAACCCCGAATTCACAATGCTTGAGTGGTACGAGGCGTATGCCGATTACAGGGACACGATGGCTCGCATCAAAGAGCTTCTGGCGCACGTCGCCACCGAGACCCTGGGCACGACGCGGACCGAGTTCCGGGGTCACGAGGTGGACCTCGCGAGCTGGAACGAGATCCGCTTCGTCGAGTCGCTCGAGGCGCACGACCTCTGGACGCGCGACCCTGACGAGCTTCGCTCGCTGCTGAACGCCAGAAAGGTCGATACGACCCAGGACAAGGACTGGGCGCAGCTCGTCGACCACGCCTTCTCGCACTTCGTCGAACCGAGCCTGATCCAGCCGACGATCGTCCACGACTATCCGGTTGAGCTGTCGCCGTTTGCGCGCGCGACCGACGACGATCCCGCCTTCACCGAGCGCTTCGAGTACTTCGTAGCCGGCATGGAGCTCGGCAACGCCTTCTCCGAGCTGAACGACTCCGAGGAGCAGGCCGAGCGCTTCGCGATGCAGGCCGAGCTGATCGGCGGCGAGCAAGGCGACCCCGACTACGTCGAGGCGCTGTCGTACGGAATGCCGCCCACCGGCGGGTTGGGCCTCGGGATCGACCGGCTGGCGATGGTCTTCACCGGCCGCGAGTCGATCCGTGACGTGCTGCTCTTCCCCGCGCTGAAGGAGAAGCACTAGCCGTGAACGATCAGCAGCGGATCGGAACGATCCTCTGGGGTGGCAAGTGGCTGATCGCTCTGAGCCTGACGCTGTCCGTCGCGCTCGCGGTCTTCATCACGCAGCACTCGAAGAAGGTCTACGCGGCGAGCGCGATCATCCAGGTCGCCTCCTCGCCGAGCGGCACCCAGCAGACCGGCGGCGACCAGAACCAGGGCCTCCAGGCGGCGCAGACCCTCGCCACCGAGTACGCGACCCTGATCAGGGACCGCAACTTCCTGTCGGAGATCCGGCCGCAGGTCGGGCACGGCGTCTACACGCTCGGCACGCTCGAGAACGCGATCACCGCATCGGCGATCAAGGACACGGCGCTGATCAAGATCACCGCCGAGGAGGCCTCGCCAGATCTCGCACGCTTGCTCGACAGCGACGTCGCGAACGCGTTCGTGAAGTCGGTCGCCACGGACGCAGCCAAGCGGGCTGCCGCCCAGAAGAGCCAGATCGAAGCGCAGATCTCCCAGCTGACCGGCGAGCTCGCGTCGCTCGGCAGCTCCGATGCCGAACGTTCGCAGTCCCTCCGGTTGGCCCGCGCGGCGCTCACGCAGCAGCTCGCCCAGATCGAAGCAAGCGGGATCGCGCAGGCGAACAGCGTCACGCTGACCGCGCCCCCGACGGCGTCCTCTGCGCCGGTCAAGCCGCGTCCGATCCTGAACATCCTCGCCGGCGTGCTGCTAGGCCTCCTGCTCGGAGTCGGCCTGGCCTGGCTGCGCTCGCGCCTCGATCGGGGCCTGCACACGGCGGAAGAGGCGGAGGAGCTGCTCGGCGTTCCCGTGCTCGCGGCGATCCCGCTCCGCAAGCGTTTCGCGCCGGACGATCCGGTCGTCGGCGAGGCCTACGACATCCTGCGCGCGAACCTCGCCTTCATCTCGATGGACCAGGCGCTGCAGGTGATCACCTTCACGAGCTTCAACCCGGGCGAGGGCAAGACGTCGACCGTCGAGGGGCTGGCCTACGCGGCCGTGCGCGGCGGCATGAGCGTGCTGATCGTCGACGGCGACGTGCGAACGGCCTCGCTCTCGACCAACTTCGGTGCCCGAGCGATGCCCGGCCTGACGAGCGTGATCGTGGGCACGAGCTCCCTGGACGAGGCGATCCTCGAGATCGAGCCCGGTCTCTACCTGCTGCCCGCCGGGCCGACGCCGCCGAACCCACCGAGCTTGCTCACGAGCGTCCGGATGCGCGAGGTCGTCGCCCAGATGCGCGAGGAGCACACGCTCGTCATCTTCGACTCGCCGCCGGTGGCCCACCTCGCCGACGCGTCGATCCTCGCGGCGGTCTCCGACGGCGTCGCGCTCGTCGGCCGCATCGGCGTAACCTCACGCGCCGACCTGCCGGGCGCCGTCGCGAACCTCCGGCACAGCCCGACGCCGACCGTCGGCCTCGTACTGCTGCGCCCGCAGCTGATCGACGAGACCTACTACCCGGTCGCCGTCCAAAGTCGCGACAGCATCACGGCGTAGCGAAGCGCGATGGGAGATTCTCCGGAGGCCTCTCGGCTACGGCTGGAATCGCTGACGGGGCTCCGGTTCTTCGCCGCGCTTCTCGTCGTCCTCTACCACTCGCTGACGACCGCGCACCTCGCACGGATTCCGGTGCTCTCCGCGCTCAGCTCGCTCGGCGGCGTGGGCGTCTCCTTCTTCTTCGTGCTCTCCGGTTTCGTGCTGACCTGGTCGTACAAGCCGGGCCTCGCGCGGCGGCGCTTCTACTGGCACCGCTTTGCGCGCGTCTACCCCCTGCATCTGCTGATGACGCTCGTCGCGATTCCACTGGTCGTGCTCGGTGCGGTGGGGTGGAGCTGGGCGGTCCTGTTCGCGGCTCTCGGGTTGGTGCAGGCCTGGGTGCCGAGCCAGCGCTACGAGTTCGGGATGAACGGGCCGAGTTGGTCGCTGTCCTGCGAGGCGTTCTTCTACGCGCTGCTCCCGTTCTTGGCACCCGTTGCGCGTGGCTTGACCAACCGGACTCTGGGGCGACTCCTTGCGCTGCTGCTGGCGCTGCTCGTGACGCTGACCGCGCTCGTGAACGTGCTCTGGCCGTTGCAGAGCGGGGTTGCCCTGTACACCAACCCGCTCGTCAGGGTCGCGGAGTTCGCGATCGGCGTCGGGCTGGCGCAGGCGGTCAGGAACGGGTGGCGGCCCCCGCTATCGCTGCCGACGGCGCTTGCGGTGGCGCTTGCCGCGTACGTCGCCGTTTCCACGGTCAACGCGGACCTCGGGCATCACTCCGGCCTCTTCGCTCACGTGCCGTACCACAGCCTGCCCGCCGACGTGGCTGGCCTGGTCACGCTGCCCGCGTTCGCGCTTCTGATCGCGGCGGCGGCGGCGAGCGATCTCGAGGGACGGCCCAGCCTGCTTCGCAGCGGCCTGCTGGTTCGCCTGGGCCACTGGTCGTTTGCTCTTTACCTCTCGCACCTGCTCGTCATTCGCTTCCTCGTGCTGGTCGTTCCGGCCGATCTTTCGCTGCTCGGCGGGCTTGCGATCGAGCTCGGGACGCTCCTTGCCTGCGTTGCGCTTTCAGGGTTGCTCTTCACCTTCGTCGAGCGACCGGCCGAGGCCTATCTCCGGCCTCGAGCCCGGAGCGAGCCTCCGATCGACGGGCGACTCGCGGCTGTCCGGCCGACCAGCGCGCAGACCCAGCCCGCCTCCGTCTGAGCGACTTCCGCGCGCTGCGCGGAATCCTTGAGCCGGCCGCCCAGAATGCCGATTACAGAGGGCATGGGGCTGAACACCCGCTCTCGGATCGTGCTCTTCGGCGGGGCACTACTCGGGCCGCTTGCAACAGCGCCCTTGCTGATGGTGAGCCCCAAGCTCGGCATCCTCGTCGCCGGGGCCGCCGTGCTCGTCTGGCTCGCGTCGAAGTCCGTCGCGATCCCGGTCGCGCTGGCGGGTGTTCCGGACGTGATCGTGGGGGTGAAGGGCTCCAACCCGCTTCCCGCCAAGTGGACGATCTATCTCACCGTCGGCTGGACGGTGGTTGCTCTCCTGATCGCGCTGATGGGCGACGCCGGCGCGTTCCCGCTCTCGCAGCTGATTTCGGGTCCCGTCCTCGTGACATTCGCGTTGGTCGCGTTGATGACCGCGCGGCTCGGCAGCTCGCTCGTTCCGAGTTACGGGAGCTACAAGCTGCAGCTCTTCATCGCGAAAGCGGTCGTCTCGCTCTTCGCGGGCATCTTCATTGCGAAGCGGCGGAAGGACTTCGATCTCTTCCTCGCTCTTTTCGTGGTCGTCTCGCTGGCCAGCGGTCTGGTGCTCGTCAACAGCATCATCAAGGGCACCGCCACCAGCGTCGATGCCGGACGCCTCGCCCTCTTCGCCGACGCGAACCCGATCGAGCTCGGCCGCTGGGCGGCCCTCGGACTGCTGTTCGGCGTCTTCCTGATCCTCTCGAATGGACCGGCCTGGCGGCGGGTGATCGCCCTCGTCGCGACGCCGATCCTCGCGGTCGCCCTGCTCGCAGCGGGCTCGCGCGGGCCGACGCTCGGGCTCGTGGTCGGTGGGCTAGTGCTGGTCGCGCTCGTCGCTCGCAACGCCGCCATCCGGAAGCGACTGGTCCTGATTGCGGGAGCGGGCCTCGCGGCCGCTCTGATCGTGCCGGCGCTCGTGCCCGGGCATGCGCTTTCGCGCTCGCTCTCGGTCATCCTTGGCGGAGGCACCTCGGCCCAGGGCGGGCTCGATTCCAACGGCCGGTTCCAGCTCTTCAGCGAGGCCTGGCACGCCTTCGCGAGCCATCCCTTGCTTGGAATCGGCACCGGAAGCTTTCCCGGCCTGCAGGGCGACATCTATCCGCACAACATCGTGCTCGAGGCGGCCGCCGAGTACGGCTTGCTCGGGCTCGTTTTCGTCGTCGCGTTCCTCGTGCTCGTCATCCGGGCTCCGCTGCGCGTCTTCAGGCAGCAGACCGGGGACGCTCGCACTCGCGCAGCGTTCGTGTTGGCGTTGCTCTCGATGTCGATCGTCAACGCGATGGTGTCGGGTTCTCTGGAGAACGTCGGGGTCCTCTGGCTCGCAGCAGGCTTCGGGATCGGCGTCGGCGAGTCGCTCGAGCCTGCTTCCGGTCGGCTCGGTTTCCGTCGCCGAGGCAAGAGTCCCGTTCTTCCGACGCCGCCTCCCGGCCCAGCTCATCAGGCGCCCGGTCGGCGCACCGCGCGGAGCATCAACGGCGCCGTCACCTCACCGCCGCCTGGCGCGATGCTCGGCGGCCGCGTGCGCGTCGAGGCCGTGGCCGCGGAGACCGGCTGGAACGTCGAGTCGCTCCACGTCGAGTGCTCGTTCGACGGACGCGCCTGGATCGAGATCGGCCCCGCCGAGGGGGACGATGCGTACGACGTCTATCTCGTCTCGCGCGGGGTCACCGCCCGCCGCCGCCACGTCGGCCTCGTCCGCTCTCGTGAGCGGGCCGAGCAGCTTCGCTCGACGCTCGAGGCCGAGCACAGGGGCGGGCCGGAGCGGGTTGAGGTCGCCTCGGCCCAGCGCGGCTCTTGGAGCGGCGACGAGTCGCACGGCGCGCTCTGGGACACGACCGAGCACGGCGACGGCCAGTGGCGCTTGCGCGCGGTGACCGTCGACGTGGCAGGGCGCCGCGTGTCGAGCCCCGAGATCTCGGTAACCCTCGACAACACGCCACCCGTCGTCGGCATCGAGGCGCCCGTGGACGAGGCCGTCCTGCTCGGGCCGGTCGAGGTGAAGGTGAGCGCCCGCGATGCCTCCTCCGGGGTTGCGAGCCTCCGGCTCGAGTATTCGCTCGGCGAGGAATGGGTCGAGATCAGGACTGTCTCCTCGGCTCCGTACGAGGCAGCCTGGGATCCGACTGGGCTCGAGGAGGGCCACTACCGTCTGCGGGCGGTGGCGCTCGACGAGGCCGGCAACGAGAGCACGAGCAAGGCGGTCACGGTGCGTGTCGAACGCGTGGATCCGGCGATCCGGCTGGCCGAGGTGCCCGCGACACTGACCGGCCGCGCAGAGCTCCGCGTCACCCTGCGCGAGGGGTTCGTACCCGACTGGGTCGAGTTCCAGGCCGCGCCGGCGGAGAGCTTCGAGTGGCGCGCGCTCGCGCGCGTCGAGCAGCCGCCCTACGGGATCGCACTCGAGACCGACAGCCTGCCGGACGGCCCTTACGACCTCCGCGCGATCGTCGGCAAGAACGGCCACGTGGATGCTTCGCGACCGGCGCGAGGCGTCAAGGTCGACAACACGGCGCCCTGGATCGTGCTGAGCGAGCCGAAGCAGGGAGCGTGGCTGCGCGAGGAGATCGTCCTCACCGCGAACGCGTCCGACGAGGGTTCCGGCCTCAAGTCGATCCTCTTCCAGTTCTCACCCGACGGCCAGACCTGGCGACCCGTCGTCAGCACGCATGTCCCTTCCGGGCCGGGGTCGGCGCTCTGGGAGCCGGACGGCCTCGAGGATGGCCGCTACCTCCTGCGCGCGGTTGCCGCCGACCAGGTCGGCAACCTCGGGGCGAGCGAGCCGGTCGCCGTGCAGCTCGACCGGACGCCGCCCGAAGTGGACCTGCGCCTGCCCGAAGTCGGGGCCGAGCTGAGCGGGATCGTCACGCTCGAGGCGCACGCGCGCGACGAGGGTTCCGGCGTCATCGGCGTTCGCTTCGAATGCTCGGAGGACGCCGAGACCTGGTCGGAGCTCGCGAGCATGACCGTGCCGCCGTACAACACCGCCTGGGACACACGCGAGCTTGCGGACGGCCCCTACAAGCTGCGCTGTGTCGCCCGCGACCGCGTCGGCAACACTACCTTCGGCGTGCCTTTCGACGTGCGTGTCGCCAACAACCCTGTCGCGCCTGTTGCGCCGCCTGTCGTCATCGCGCCCGCGCCGGTCCCCGCGCCGCCCCAGCCCATCCTCGACGTCACTCCGCGCGCAGTCGAAGGCGCCACGCTCTGGCAGCTCGAGCGGCTCGCCCGTGAGAACGCAGACGACCCTCGCCACGACGAGCGCGAAGCGCTGCTCTACTCCCTCCGCAGCGTGGCCCGGCCGGACGGGACGATCCCGGACGGCTTCTGGCCGCTCGTCTGGGAAACCTTCGGCGACTTGTTCAAGCCGTGATCGAGCGCCTCGAACGGCTCGAGGACGCCGCCGGCTGGGACGAGCTCGTCCGCGCGATGCCGCGGCCGAGCCCCTTCCTGCTCCACGGCTGGCTGTGCGAATGGTGGCGTTGCTACGGCGAGGGCGCCGAGCTCGCCGTCTATGTCGCCCGGCGGGACGGGCGGCTCGTCGGCGCATTGCCGCTCTTCGTCCGTCGGCACATGGGTGCGCGCGTCGGCGAGTTCCTCGGCGGCCGCCACTCGCATCTCGCCGACCTTCTCCTGGCACCGGACGAACCGCACGCCACAGCGCGGGAGTTGCTCGACCGCGCGCGAAGCGAGCTCGACGCCGTCGACCTGTTCGGCCTGCCGGCCGGCAGCCGGATCGCCACGGCCGCCGAAGGACTCACGCTGATCGAGCGCGTCGAAGCGCCAGTGGTCGATCTCTCGCGCGGCTGGGACGCCGTCTACCGCGACAAGGCGTCCTCGCGGACGCGCCAGACCAACGCGCGCAAGCGCCGCCGGCTGGCCGAGCTCGGCCAGCTCGAGATCAGGCACGCCCGCACCTGGGCGGAGATCGAGCCCGCCCTCGCAGAAGGCATCCGCCTGCACGACCTGCGCTGGCGCGGTCGCGCCGACGCCTCGGGTCTCACGGAGGAGCGCGGACGGGAGTTCTTCCGGACCGCTTACCGGGCCGCCGCCGAGGTTGATGTGGCTCACGTGGTCATGCTCGTGCTGGCCGGCCGTGCGCTCGCCTTCAACGCGTATCTCGAG
>JBBQTQ010000074.1:0-14251 GCA_038213135.1 Gaiellales bacterium | reverse complement strand
GCCCCGTCGCCGCTCGGCGCGGGCGCTCTCGCCGGCTCGTCGCTCGGTTTACCGCAGCCCGAGGGCGGGATGCGGAACTCCCTCTACGCCGTCGCCGACCGCGACTTCGCGCTCGACTACCTCTACGCGACGGCCGTCCTCTTCACGCACCTCTCCCGGATCGGCGAGGAGCTCTGCCTCTGGGCGACGAGCGAGTTCGGCTTCGTGCGCCTCCCGGAGTCGGCGGCGACCGGCTCGTCGATGATGCCCCAGAAGCTGAACCCCGACGTGGCCGAGCTCGCGCGCGCGAAGGCCGGCACGGCGCTCGGCCGCCTGACGGGACTGCTCGCTGTCATGAAGGGTCTGCCGCTCGCCTACGACCGCGACCTGCAGGAGGACAAGGCACCGGTCTTCGCCGCCAGGCGCGACGTGCGGCTGACGCTCGCTGCTCTCGCCCTCCTCGTCGGCGGTCTCGAGCTCGACCGCGACCGCCTGGCGTCCGCGTGCGCCGACCCGCTTCTGCTCGCCACCGACGCCGCCGAAGCGCTCGTCAAGGACGGCGTCGCGTTCCGCGAAGCCCACGAGCAGGTCGCCGCCCAGGTACGCGAGGGCAGCTTCGAGGCGCCGGCTGCCTCAGCCCGCCAGACGCCCGGTCCGGGCGGCGTCCGCGTCGCGCTCGCCGACGCGCGGCGGCGGCTCGGCGGCTAGCGGCAGTCGCACGACGAAGGTCGTGCCTGCGCCCTCGCGGCTCGTCACCTCGACGGAGCCGCCCATCGCCTCCGTCAGCTGCTTGACGATCGCCAGGCCGAGTCCGCTTCCCAGACGGCGACCTTCCTTGATGCGGCTGTAGAGGAAGAAGCGTTCGAACGCGCGCGGCAGGTCCTGCTCCGGCAGGCCGAGACCCGTGTCCTCGACGGCGATGAGCCCAGGCGCGGCATGAACCGTCACGCGGCCGCCGGGCGGAGTGGAGCGAAGCGCGTTCTCGACCAGATTCGAGACGACCTGCAGCGCGCGGTCGTGGTCGCCGAACGCCGTCGCCCTCTCCCCAACCGCCTCGAGCGCGACCTGCGCCACTCGCGCCTCGGCTTCGTAGCGCGACACGGCCTCGCGCCCCACCTCGGCGAGGTCGATCGGGCCGGAGTGCACCGTGAATTCGCTCTGGTTGAGGCGCGCCAGGTCGAGCAGATCGCGCACGAGCCTTTCGAGCCTGCCGGCTTCACGCCGGATCGTCGCTGCGGCCTCCGCAATCGGCACCGCTCCTTCGGTCAGGCCCTCCGCATACCCGCGGATCGCAGTCAGCGGCGTCTTCAGCTCATGGCTCACGGAGAGCAGGAAGACGCGCTCCGCCTCGCGCGCGCGTTGTAACTGTTGCGCCATCTCGTTGAACGACTCGGCTAGCGCCACGATCTCCGCCGAGCCTTCGGCGGGAATCGGCTCGGGCAGGCGCCCCTCGGCAAGATGTCTGCTCGCCTCGACCACCCGCCGCAGCGGGCGCACGATCGCCCGCGCCGAGAGGAACGCCGCGAACCCCGCCAGCGCCGCTCCCACGAGCACCGCGATCAGCAACGCCTGCGCGAACTTCCACCAGGCCGACAGCTTCAGATGCGCCGGGCGGAGCAGCACGAAGCCCTTGCCAGCGACAAGCCGCGCAGCGAAGAGGAACTTCTGCCCGCCGACCGTCACCTCGCCCTGCGCTTTTCCGCCGGCGGCGATCACACCGCGTGCGCTTTCAGGCAGGTATGGGCTGGGCCCTTTGACGGACACGAGCTCGATCCGTTCGTCCTGCTTGGCGAGGAACGGCTTCAGGCGCCCGAGGTGCGCGAACGGCAGGAGCGCGGTCCGCTCCCGCTCGGCAAGAAGATCCGCCTGGTGTGCCAGGTCGTCGAGCGTCGCGCTCTGCACCGAGCGTCGCGTCAGTACGAGCCCGACCGCGAAGGTCACGCCCACCGACAGCAGCACGATCGCCGCGCCGGCCGCGAAGAGGCGCCGGCGGAGCGAGGGCGGTCGGCTCAAAGCTCGACGGCTTTGTACCCGGCGCCGCGCACGGTGCGGATCATCGCGGGCCGCGCGAGCTTGCGCCGCAACTGGCCGACGTGCACGTCGACCGTCCGCGTCCCGCCGGGATAGCTGAGCCCCCAGACCCTGTCGAGCAGCCGATCGCGCGAGAGCACGATCCCCGGGCACTCGAGGAAGTAGGCGAGCAGGTCGAACTCCTTCGCCGTCAGCTCGACGTCGCTGCCGTTGACGCGCACCTCGCGCCCGTCCGTATCGACGACGATGTCACCGAGTCGGAGGATCTGATCCGGCGCGCGCGGCTCGGCGCGCCGCAGGATCGCCTTGATCCGCGCCACGAGCTCGCGCGGCGAGAACGGCTTCGTCACGTAGTCGTCGGCGCCGACCTCGAGCCCGGCGACCCGGTCGGGCTCCTCGTCGCGCGCGGTCAGAATCACGATCGGCACCATCGAGCGCTGCCGGATCCGCCGGCACACCTCGAAGCCGTCGACCCCCGGCAGGGTCAGATCGAGGACGACGATCCGCACCGGATGGCGCGGCAGCTCGGCGAGTCCCTCCTCCCCGGTCCGCACCCAGATCACCCGGTAGCCGTCGCGCTGCAGGTACGTGCGGACGAGCGTGCCGATGCTCTCCTCGTCCTCGACGAGCAGGACGGTTCCGCCGTAACCGGGCCCGACCTGGCTCATGGCCCGACGAACCCGCGCGCGCGAATGACAGTCGCCGGCGCGTCGCCGATCCGCATCGCGAGCGCGTCCATGCGCGGCCGCAGCTGCGCAAACGCTCCCGGTGAGCCGTTGACCTGGATGGTCGCGGTCGGTGCGACCGTCACCGTCTGGAACGTGCCGTCGCGCTCCCGGAGGACGAGCTGGCCGTTGCGGGCGGCGACGATCTTCCCCTGGTCGATCCGGTAGTCGAGGGTCTGGCCGTTCTGGACGACGATCACCTCGGCTCTCGCCATCTGCGGGCCGAACAGCTGCTGGAGGCCGTTGTCACCCACGCGCGAGGCCCCGCCCACCCCGGTCGAGACTCCGACCGCAAGCACGGCGAGGGGAACCGCAGCAAGGAACCACCGCCGCCTCATCAGCGACCTCATCATCGTCAGGGTACGTCAAGCCCCGGTGCGACGAACGTAATCGCGGCGTAAAGCCGGCTCAGGCAGGCGGCATCGCGACGGGAACGAGAGAGGTCTCCTCGAACTCCTCCACCCGCGGCCGCACGAGCTCCGCGGCCTCGACGAGCCGCGGGATCAGCTCCTCGAGCTCGAGGCGGCTCTCGAGCCGTCCCAGCTTCGCCGGATGGACGCGCGTCTCGGCGAGCGGCCCGGCGAAGAGCGTGCAGCAGTCCTCCGCCGGCAGGTTCGAGACCTCGAGCGTGCCGAGCTCCCCGGCCTCGCGGACGATCTCGGATTTGTCCCAGGCGAGCAGAGGCCGGAGCACAGGCAGATCCGATCCTTCCTCGACGACGGTCATGTTGTGGAGCGTCTGGCTCGCGACCTGGCCGAGCGAGTCGCCGGTGACGAGCGCGTGCAGGTGCTCGCGGCGCGCGAGCGCGGACGCGGTGCGCAGCATCAGCCGCCGCTGGGCCAGCACTTGCAGCTTGCCGGCACCGGCGGTGGCGAGCTGCTTCTGGGCGTGACCGAAGCCGACGACGAAGAGCCGCGAGCCTCCCTGGAAGCGGTCGAGCCGCGCGACCTGCGCGTAGGCCTTGTAGATCGACTCGGGCCCGGTGAAGGGCCGGCCGCTGAAGTGGACGAAGTCGCAGCGGAGGCCGCGCTTCATCATCCGGTAGGCCGCGACCGGCGAGTCGATGCCGCCCGAGAGCAACACGAGCGCGCGGCCGCTCGTGCCAACGGGGAGCCCGCCGCGGCCGGGCAGCTTCTCGGTGAACGCGAAGATCTCTTCCGTGTCGACCTCGAGATGGATCTCGAGGTCGGGCGCGCTCAGGTTCACGCCGAGCCCGAGCTCGTCCTGCACGGCCCGCCCGACGAGGATGGCCAGCTCGCGCGAGTCGAGCTGCCACGACTTGTCGCGGCGCCGCGCACGAACGGCGAACGTCGCGCCTTCGCGCCCGCGCAGGAGGTCGATCGCGACAGCGCAGGCCGCCTCGGGCGTCTTCTCGACGATCCAGGCCGGATGGACGAGCGAGATGCCGAGGACGTCGTGGGCGCGTGCGGCGAGATCGTCCGAGTCGCGCGTCGGGATCACTGCGAGCACGCCGCCGCGCTGCCGCAGCTCGAGCGGCCCGAGGTCGCGCAGCGCGCGCCGCACGTTCCGCTGCAGCTCGCTGTAGAAGCGCCAGCGGTTGCGCCCGCGCAGCACCATCTCGCCGTACTTCAGGAGCACGCAGCGCTGCATCGTCCTAGTGTTACAGCAGGATGCGCAGCGCGAGCTCGGCGGCGCAACCGCGACGACAAAGCCGTCGCGCGACGCCGAGATCCGCATCCGAGTCGGCCAGCACGTGCGCGGCGGTGTCGGAGTAGCCGAGTTGCACGAACTGCTCGTAGCGCCAGCAGAAGATGCCGGTCTGCTCTTCTGTCGCGCCTGCCAGATGCGGTGCCTCGCTCAACATGTCCCTACAACGAGACCCTGCGTGGACCGGTTACGGCGGGTTCTGTAAGGGTTCTTTGAGCTCTTTCGCGCTCGAAATATCGCGCGCCAGGGCCGAGCGCAGCCGCCTCGTCGCCCGGGTTGAGCAGCCCGCAGACGCGCAGCGAGAGGCAGCCGCAGCCGATGCACGTCGTCAGCCGGCCGCGGATCGCCTCGAGCGCAGCGATCCGCCGGTCGAGGTCTTCGCGCCACGAGCGGGAGAGACGAGCCCAGTCTTTCTTGCCGGGCGAGCGATCGGACGGCAGCGTGTCGAGCGCGGCACGGATGCGCTCGAGCGGGACGCCCGCGGCCTTGCCGGCCTGGATCAAGGCCACCCGGCGGAGCGTTACCACCGGGAAGCGGCGCTGGTTGCCATCGGTGCGCCGGGAGTAGATCAACCCTTCTGCCTCGTAGAAGCGAAGCGCGGACGCGGCGACCCCGCTCCGCGCGGACAGCTCGCCGATCGTCAGTTCGTGTGTCATTTGACTTCAACCTTACTTGAAGTTCTAGGGTGTGGGCATGGATGCGGTGCGCCCCCTCTTGGCGACCCTGACGGGCGACGAGAAGCACGAGCCGAGCGCCTTCTCGACGCTGGACGTGCTCTGGGTGCTCTATGACCGCGTCCTCCGCGTCGACCCGGCCCGGCCCGGCGACCCGGAGCGAGACCGTTTCCTGCTCTCGAAAGGTCACGGCCCTCAGGCCTACTACGCGGTGCTGGCCGCCAAGGGCTTCTTCCCGGTCGAGACGCTAGCCGGCTTCGGCGGCTTCGACTCTCGGCTCGGCCACCATCCCGATGGCAACCTGCTGCGCGGAGTCGAGATCGCGAGCGGCTCGCTCGGCCACGGACTGCCGATCGCGGTGGGGATGGCGCTGGCGCTCTACGCCAAGGGGCGAGAGCGGCCCCGCGTCATCTGCCTGGTCGGCGACGGTGAGCTGGACGAGGGGAGCAACTGGGAGGCGATCCAACTCGCGGGGCGCCTCGGACTGCGGCGCCTGACCGTAGTCGCGATCGACAATCACTCCTCGACGTACGGCTGGCCTGGAGGGATCGCGGCGCGCTTCGAGCTCGAACGCTGGACGAGCGCAGTGGTCGATGGCCGCGACCACGATCAGATCGAGGCAGCGCTCGCCGCGACCGGCCCACACGTGGTGGTGGCGCAGGTATGAGCATGCGCGAGCGCTTCATTGAGGTGACCGCGGCCGCACTGGATAGCGACGATCGCCTCGCGCTTGTCCTGGCGGACATCGGCGTGGCGCTCTTCGACCGCACGGGCGTCACCGGTCGGCACCCGCGCCGAGTCGTCAACGTCGGCATCCGCGAGCAGCTGCTAATCGGAATCGCGGCGGGCTTTGCCCTGGAAGGGATGCGCCCGATTGTCCACTCGTACGCGCCGTTCCTCGTCGAGCGTCCCTACGAGCAGGTGAAGCTCGACCTCGGCCACCAGGACGTGGGCGCGGTGCTCGTTAGCTACGGAGGCTCCTGGGATGCCGCCCACGAGGGCCGAACGCATCAGGCGCCGGAGGACGTCGTGCTGCTCTCGGCGCTGCCCGGCTGGACGATCGACGTCCCCGGGCATCCGGACGAGCTCGAGCGTTCTCTGGTCGAGGCGTTCGCCAGCAACGACCGCATCTACATCCGCCTAGCCGAGGACCACAACGCCGAGCCGGTGGCCGGGGAAGGGCTCGTCGTCCTCCGCCGGGGCGGTGAGCGCGCCCCGCTCGTGCTCGCGGTGGGGCCACTGCTCGACTCGGTGCTCGAGGCAACGCGAGATCTCGACGCGACCGTCGGGTATCTGTCACGTGTTCGGCCGTTCGACGCCGCGGGTCTGCGTGCCTCGCTCGGCGGAACGGACATCGTCCTCGTCGAGCCCTACCTCGCAGGCACGTCTGCGGCCGAGATCAGCGCGGCCCTCGTCGACCGCTCACACCGGCTGCTCGCGCTCGGCGTCGAGAACCGCGAGCTGCGGCGTTACGGCACCGCCGCCGAGCACCGAGCCGCCCACGGCCTTGATTCCGCAGGAATCCGTCGCTCGCTCGACGGATTCCTGACTGCCTAGCCACTCGAGGACTTCGTCAGCGCCTGCGGATACGCGTACTGCGTGCGATACGGCCCGCCGGGCTTCCCGATCGTGACCTTCAGCTTCTGTCCCGTGGCGGGTTCGTGCAGGTAATCGACGATCGCCAGCTCGCCGCGCCTCATGACGAGGGCGTGCTCGTTCGTGGCGACCCAGTAGGAGATGTCCTTCCCCTGCTTCCGCAGCACTGTCAACACGTAACCCGCGTAGCCGCTCTTCGTGATCGCGCCCGTCGTGCCACTGGTGTCGAAGACGAACTGGCCGTCCTTCTTGTCGACCACCGCCGTGAGCTGTGAGCCGCCCTTGACGCCCACGGCGAGGACGCCGAAGCCGTAACCGCCGTTCGGGAGCTGGATGCCGGTCTCGAGCAGAGGTGAGAGGTCGTGATGCGGATCCGAGTGATACACGAAACCCTGACCCGCGTTCTTGAACGCGATCAGGTCGTGGTCGCCCGGCGCGAGCACGATGTGCTCGACGAGGTTGTAGGGGCCAGGCCCGATCAGGACGGATTTGCACGCCGGGAATCTGGTTGACGAGCTTCTTGCCGACGTAACCGCTGACCCGTCCCTGGTCGTCGTGCAGGACGAGATGCCCGTGGTTCGCCGGATCGCCGACCAGGGTGATCTGGTCGTACTGCGCCGCCGAGCCGAGCTTGGAGCCGGTCGACGTCGAGCTGCTACTGCCGCCGCTGCAGAAGAAGCACCGCTGCGGCGATGTGAGCGACGGTGTCGTCGGGAAGAGCAGGATGCTCTTCGTGTCGGCGTCGCCCTCGTAGAGTTCGTTCAGGTCGCTCGGGTTGGGGCCGCCCTCGTAGCGCCACGTCTCGGCGCCCGTATCGAACTGGATCGCCCGCGTGACGCCAGGGAAGTTGTTGTCGTAGATCAGGAGCGCGTACTTGCCGCCCTTGTCCTCGATCGCAAACGGCGTCGCCGCGTGTCCGCCCGTGCCGTCGCGCTTGAAGAACGCGACGACGTAGCGCTCGCCGTTGGGGTCGTTCAGGGTGTCCGAGAGCCTCTGCAGGATCTCGCTCGGCGTGCCCTTCACCACAGCCTGCTGCTCCGCGGGGAGGGACTGGACGGCCCAGTCCTCTGCGATCAGGGACTGGAGGTCGGTGCTCTCCACTCCGCGATCAGCGCGGGCCAGCCGGCTCACAAGCAACAGGGCCTGCTCGGCGGCGGCACGCCGCAGGATAGCTCGGCGGGTGACGCGGCCGGCTACACGCCCACCGGGAAGATCGTCGCCGACGACGGCTTCCGCCCGGACGTCAACGGCTTCGGCGTCCAGAACTAGGGAACATTCCGGGCGTCGTCACGAACATGGCGGCGACCAGCATGGAGGATCTGTTCGGGACGGCGGCCTGCGAGAACGGCACCGGCGGTAACACCGGCACCGACTGCCAATTGACGACCGTTGCGGAGCAGTGGATGCAGACCGAGAACGACGCGATGAACGGCGGCCACTGCTTCGGCTTCGCGCTGACGGCGAACTACTTCTTCGAGCAGAACCTGAACGCCAAGGACTACGGCGCCGCGAGTCCGATCGACCTGCCGTTCCGCGAGAGTGAGAATGCCGGACCCCTCCGCATCGGCCGGAGCCTATAAACGAGGAGGTAGAGATGATCACGGACGGATTCACCACGTGCCTCTGGTTCGACGGCCAAGCCGAAGAGGCGGCGAACCACTACCTGTCGATCTTCGAGAACTCGGAGCTGGGGCGGATCGGCCGCTACACCGAGGCCGGACCCGGCCCCGCGGGCTCGGTGCTCGCGGTCGAGTTCGAGCTCAACGGCCAGAAGTTCGTCGCCCTGAACGGCGGGCCGAAGTCTACGTTCAACGAAGCCATCTCGTTCCAGATCCACTGCAAGGACCAGGACGAGGTGGACTACTACTGGAGCAAGCTCTCCGAGGGCGGCCGGGAAGTCGCCTGCGGCTGGCTGAAGGACAAGTACGGCGTGTCCTGGCAGGTCGTCCCCGCCGTGCTCATCGACCTGATCGGCGACCCCGACCCGGAGAAGGCGCGGCGCACGACCGAGGCGATGCTCGGGATGACCAAGCTCGACCTCGCCACGCTCGAGCGGGCGCACGCGGGCGTGTAAGCGCTCAGGCTGCCTGGTCGGCGAGAGCTTCCGCGTTCGAGATCCGCAGCGCAGCGACAACGGCTCCCGCGAGCGCGAGCGCCGCAGCCACGAACATGCCTGCGCGGAACGCGTCGACCGAGCCGCTGCGGGTGAGAGCGGTCGTGGGATGCTCGACCAGCGGCCGCAGCGCCGAGTGCGGGGCGCGTGAGGAGTAGACGACGCTGATCACGAGACCGATCAGACCGACGGCGAGCAGGCCGCCCACGCGAGCGACGGTGTTGTTCACCCCGCTGGCGATCCCCGCGAGGCGGGTGGGCGCCGAGGAGAGTGCGGTCGCGGTGATCGGCGCAACCGTCATCGCGAGCCCGAGCGAGAAGACGGCGACGCCTGCGACGAGCGCCCACCAGTCGGAGCGGTCGGCGACGAGGCTCCAGAGCAGCATGCCGGCGGCAACCAGCACCGGTCCCACCGAGAGCCAGAGCCTGGGCCCGTGCTGGTCGGCGAGACGGCCGAAGTACCCCGCGAGAACCAGCATCACGAGGCTCACCGGCAGCATCACGAGCGACGCCCGCAGCGGCGAGTAGCCGATCACCGTCTGGAGGTAGAGCGCAAGGTAGAAGCTGGCGCCGCCGAGCGCCGCGTAGACGAGCAGCGTCTCGAGGTTGGCCGTAGCGAAGTTCCGTCCGCGGAAGAGGCTGAGCGGCAGGATCGGCTCCCTGCTTCGCTGCTCGCGGATCAGGAAGACGAAAAGGCTGATCACGGCGACGGGGATCGCCCAGGCGACGGAGACGACGCCGTGCGCCGCGCCCTCGACGAGCGCATAGGTGAGCGATGCGAAGCCGATCGCAACGAGCAGCGAGCCGGCGAGGTCGAACGGGCGACGAGCTGACAGGCGAGCGGGTGTGTCCGCGACGCCGCGCCGCGCGCAGACGAGCACGCACAGGGCGATCGGCACGTTGATCAGGAAACTCAGCCGCCAGGAGGCGTACTGGACGAGCGCGCCGCCGAGCGGCGGGCCGGCGATCGACGTGATCCCCGTCCAGGCGGTCCACAGACCGACGGCTCTACCGCTCTCGTTCCCGTAGGCGGCGCGCAGCGTGGCGAGACTGCTGGTCGTGAGGAAGGCGCCGGCCGCGCCCTGCAGCGTCCTCGCACCGATCAGCAGGCCGGCGTTGGGGGCCGCGCCGGCGAGCGCGGAGGTGAGCGCAAAGCCGACCACGCCGGCCATGAAGACGCGCCCGTGGCCCAACCGGTCGCCGACCGCGCCGCCGACCAGGTACAGCGAGGCGAGCGCGAGCGAATAGGAGAGAAAGACCCACTGCCGCCCGGCGAAGCCGAGGTGGAGGTCGCGGCCGATCGTCGGCAGGGCCACGTTGACGACCGAGGCGTCGATGAACGCCATCGCCGAGCCGAGGATCGTCGCGACGAGCGTCCACGAGCGCCGGTCGGCAATTCGCAGGCGCCCGCGCAGCAGCTGGCGCCAGCCGCGGCCGGCGCGCCCCGGGCACGAATCTGCCCACTCGGGCTGGTGCTCGAAGAGCCAGCTCACTCGGCGCTCAACCGCAGCGGGCTCATGCGCGGGGACGTTACGCCGTCCGATCGTTCAGGCGGCGTTCAGGGGGCGCTTGCGACTCTTGCCTCATGACGAAGACGCTCTTGTCGCTGCTCGCGGTCGCTGCACTGACGGCCCCTGCCGGGGCGTTCGCAGCCAGCGGCCCCGGCGGCGGCGACATCCCGGACAACCAGGTGTTCCTCACGTTCCGGAACACTGCGGCCGGCTACACGATCAAGTATCCGGAGGGCTGGGCGCGGCGCGGCAAGGCCGCCGTCGTCACGTTCGCCGACAAGGACAACTCGATCCAGATCGCGGTCTCGCAGGGCGGCCTCCCAAGCGCTGCTCAGGCACGCGCACAGCTGCACGGCGCGAAGATCACGTCGCCTCCCACGAGGCTGACGCTCCCCGGAGGCCAGGCGCTGAAGCTGACCTACCAGAAGCAGAGTTCGGCGGACCCGGTCACGGGCAAGCGCGTGACTCTCATGGTCGACCGGTACTACGTGGCAGGCTCAGGGCACCTCGCGGTGCTCGACCTCGGGACGCCGGTCGGCGTCGACAATGTCGACGCGTACAGGCTGATCTCGAGGAGCTTCCGCTGGCGCTGACGACGAGCCTCTATCGCGAGCCGGAGGCGACCCAGGAGGTCGCGTGGGCGGCGCTCGAGCTGCACGACGTCTTCAAGATCTACCGCTCGGGCTCGGTCGAGACCGTCGCCCTGCGCGGGTTCGACCTTCGCGTCGAGCCGCGCGAGCTCGTCGCGGTTCGCGGGCCGTCGGGCTCGGGCAAGAGCACGATGCTCCTGCTCGCGGCAGGCCTCGAGGAGCCTTCTGCCGGCGAGGTTCGCGCCTTCGGCCAGTCACTTGGCCGCCTCCGCGAGGACAGCCTCGCCACCTACCGGGCGACGACCAGCGCGACCGTCTTCCAGAGCGGGAATCTCTGGTCGATGCTCTCGGCGCGCGAGAACGTCGAGCTGTCGCTGCGACTCGCGGGGCTGAGCGCCGACCCGGCACGGGCTGCGCTCGCCGACTTCGGCCTCGAGCAGCGAGTCGACCACCGCCCGGCTGCACTCTCCGGCGGCGAGCAGCAGCGGGTGGCGATCGCCGCGGCCGCAGCGCGTCGCGCCCCGCTCCTCCTCGCCGACGAGCCGACCGCAGAGCTCGACGAGGGAAACGAACGGCTCGTCCTCGACGCGCTGCGGCGGCTGACGGGCGAATACGGGAGCACGGTCGTCGTCGTCACGCACTCGCAGCAGGTTGCCGAGGCGGCGGATCGCGTCGTCGAGGTTCGGGACGGTCGCGTGGCGTGAGCCTCGTCGAGTGCAGGCAGGTGAGCGTGGTGCACGGCAGCGGCAGCAGCGCCGTTTCCGCGCTCAACGGAGTCGACGTGGAGCTCGGAGAAGGCGAGCGGCTAGCCCTTCGCGGCCGCTCCGGCTCGGGCAAGACGACGCTGCTGCACGTGCTGGCCGGCCTCGTCGAGCCCACGGGCGGCACGGTCGAGCGTGCGCCGGGGACGCGGGTCTCCGTCGTCTTCCAGGCGGCGAACCTGCTTCCCCACTTCACCGCGTACGAGAACGTGGCCTTCGCAGCAGGCCAGACTGAAGCGCCGCCAGAAGCCGCCGCGCTCCTCCGGCTCGTCGGCCTGGAGGCGAAGGCCGACAACCTCCCCAGCGAGCTCTCCGGTGGCGAAGCGCAGCGCGTCGCGATCGCTCGCGCGCTCGCATCGCAACCGCAGCTCCTGCTCTGCGACGAGCCGACCGGCCACCTCGACACCGACACGCAGGCACGGGTGCTCGAGCTGCTGCTCGCGCTGCAGAGCGAGCTCGGCTTCGCACTCGTGATCGCCACGCACGACCCCGAGGTGGCCGCGCGACTGGAGCGGACCCTCGAGCTGAGCGACGGCCGGATCGTATGACCGGCGCCTACCTTCGCCTCGCCGCGGTTGGCCTCGTTCGCACTCCCGCGCGGACGCTGCTCCGCGTCGTGGTGCTGGCCGCAGCCGTGGCGCTCCTCGGCTCGATGCTGCTCTTCCTCGGCCATTCGCTCTCGACGATGACCTCGAGCACGGTGCGGAGCGTGCCGCTCGACTGGCAGGGACCGGTCGACTCGTTCGGCGCGGCGACCCGAGTCGCGGCCGACACTTCGCGGATCAAAGGCGTCCTCGTCGCCTCGGCCGCAGCGACGGCGCCGTTCTCCTCGACCGCCCACACCGCCGCCGCGGGCGAGGTGCAGTCGGCGCCGGGTGCGATCCTCGCCGTGCCGCCGGGCTACGAGCAGCACTTCCACACGCTGAGGTTCCTGCGCGGCTCGCTGAAGCCCGGAGAGATCGTCCTCGACCAGCAACTCGCCGCGACCTTGCAGGCGCAGCCGGGCGACACGATCCGCCTCCGCGCGCGACCCGGGAAGCCGGCACACCCGTTCCGGGTCAGCGGCATCGCGGTCGTGACGGCACCGGACGTGCTCTTCCAGCCACTCAACCCGCTGGTCGGACCGGCTCCCGCCCAGCCCCCGGCGGACGTCGCGGTCCTGCCGCTCGCGACCTTCGCGAGCATCGTCGCGCCCGACCTGCCGGCCGCGGGCGTCTCGGCCGGCCTTCCAGGCGCGCCGACCGGCGTCCAGTGGGAAGTGCACGCCCAGGTGGATCCCGCAGCGCTCTCGGGCTCGCCAGCGCACGCGCTCGCGCGGGCGACGGCGATCAGGAACTCCGTCGAGCGCTCGCTGACCGGCCGCGTTCGGTTCGTCGACAACCTCGGCGACTCGCTCTCGAGCGCGGCGGGGGATGCACTCTACGCCGAAGCGCTCTTCATCCTCCTCGCGGTACCCGGCGCGCTCGTCGCGCTCGGCCTCGCCTACCTCGCCGCTCTCGGCGCCGTCGAGCGCGACCGCCGGGACCTCGCGCTCCTTCGCGCGCGCGGGGCGACGCGGCGCGGGCTCGTCGGGCTCGCCGGGATCGAAAGCGCACTGGTCGGAGTGAGCGCGGGCGCGATCGGGTTCGCGGGCGGCCTGCTGGCGGTGCACATCCTCGTCCCGGGCTCGCTCTCGCTCGATGCGGCCCGTGCAGGCACGATCGCGGCAGCCTGCATCGCCCTCGGAATCGCAGGCGCCTTCGTCGCGCGGATCGCCGCGAGCGCACGGGTTCTCCGCGGTAGCGGCGGAGCGCGCGAGACCGTCCCGCTCTGGCGCCGTCTGTATCTCGACCTGATCCTGCTCGCGCTCGCGGGCCTCGTCTACTGGCTCACCGCGCGCACGGGTTTCTCGGCGGTGGTCAGCCCGGATTCGAACCCGACGCTGTCGCTCTCGATCTACATGTTCCTCGCGCCCGCGTTCCTCTGGCTCGGCTCGGCGCTGCTGCTCGTGCGCCTGAAAGGTCGCGGGCTGGCCTGGCTCGCGCGCCGCGCTGCCGGGGAGCGGGCCTCGTCGCCGTTCGGCTTCCTCCTCGTCAGTGCGGGCCGCCGCGGAGATGCGCTGAACCGCGGCCTGCTCACGATCGGCCTGCTGCTCGCGTTCGGCGTCGAGCTGGCGCTCTTCTCGGCGACCTACGACCAGCAGGGACGGGTCGACGCGCAGCTGACGATCGGCGCGGACGTCGTCGTCGACGCGCCGCCCGGGGCCGTACAGGCCAAGCGGCTCGTCCCCCGCCTCGCCGCGGTGAACGGCGTCGCCGCCGTCTCCGCGCTCGACCACGCATACGCGTACGTCGGCCCGGATCTGCAGGACCTGTTCGGGATCGACGCGACCACGATCGGCCACGCGACGACGCTGCGCGACTCGTACTTCATCGGCGGCTCTGCGTCGCAGACGCTCGCCAGGCTGCGCGCGCGGCCCGACGCGATCCTCGTCTCGAAGGAGACGATCACCGACTACGCGCACGCGCTCGGCGACCTGCTCAAGCTCCGAGTCCTCGACCGGCACACGGGGCGCTTCACCGTCGCGCCGTTCCACGTCGCCGGAATCGTCCAGGAGTTCCCGTC
>JBBQTQ010000073.1:0-14380 GCA_038213135.1 Gaiellales bacterium | reverse complement strand
GAGGTTCCGCAGGAGATCGCACGGACCGCCTGCGACGTCGCCGAGCTCGCCGCCCTCACTACCGAGCTCGGCGAAGGCACGTACCGGGGCGATGCCGCGGCCGCGGCCGTGCTCGCGGCCGCCGCCGCGCGCTCGGCGGCGAACCTCGTGGCGCTGAACCTGGGCATCACCGCCGACGACCCGCGTCTGCTGGCGGTGCGCCTCCAGGAGGAGCGGGCAGAGGCCGCCGCCCGCCGCGCGCTCGACGCGGGGCCCTGATGACGACGGAGCTGACAGATGCGCAGCTCGTCCGGCGCTGCCGGGCGGGCGAGACGGCGGCGTGGAACGAGCTCGTCGAGCGCTTCTCGCGCTACGTCTACGCGATCGCACTCCGCGGCTTCCGGCTGCGCGAGCACGACGCCGAGGATGTCTTCCAGGAGGTGTTCGCACGGGTCTACGCCCGCCTCGATTCGCTGCGCGACGACGCGTCCGTCCGGCCCTGGATCGCCCAGCTGACGCGTCGGCTCTGCCTCGACAAGCTCGCCGCGGGCTCCCGCGAGGAGCCCTCAGCCGAGCTCCTCGACCCAGAGACAGAGACGGCGATCGCGGAGCTCCACGATGCGTTCGCGGTGCACGACGCGCTGGGCGGGCTGTCGGACAACTGCCAGGAGATCCTCGACCGCTTCTTCGCCCGCGACGAGAGCTATCGCACGATCGGCGAGGAGCTGGGCCTGCCTGCCGGGACGATCGCGAGCCGCATCTCCCGCTGCCTCGGCCGCCTCCGCGAGGTTCTCGGGGAAGAAACCAGGCCGCCTGGGCGTCTTGAGGTCGGGCGATGACGCGCACGAACGGATACGACGAGGAGCGCCTGGGCTATCTGCTCGGGCTGCTGCCGCCGGCTCCAGCTGCGTGGGTGCGCGCCGCGCAGGAGCTTCCTGCCGCCCGGCGCGGACTCGACGAGATCGTCGCACGCGCCGAGGCCGACCTCGAGTTCCGCGACGCCCTGATCGCGGACCTCGAGGCGGCGCTCACTCTCGCCGGCTACGAGCCGCGGCCGCCACTCGTCGCCGAGCTGCGGCGGCGCCTCAGCCCCTAAGGCTTGGCGAAACGCCGAGTGAAGCGGCCGATAGCTGTGCCTGCGGCTGCCAACCCGGCGATCCCGAAGGCAAGGACGTTGCTGGTGACGCAGGTTCGGCACGCGTTGCAGCAAGCCGTCGTCATCGGCGCGAGGTCAGCCGCCTTGTTGACGACGGGAAGCGCGCGGAGCGAGGCTCCCTTCACGCTCTGAGTGTATTCGTCGGGCAGACAACGAGAAGGCCCGGGTGCCTGTTGCCGCCCGAGCCTTCAGCCTTGATCTGGTTGGTTTCGTCTAGCGGGGCCGGGCCATTGGGACTCCTCCTTGGAGGGTTTGCGCGTACGCGTTCGTCTCTCAAGACGCAGTTCGTCCCACTGATCTTCCCTGCTCGACTTCAATTCCGCAACCAGAGGTGCGATTGTGTCGCGCTGTGAAGGCTTTCCGACGGCAGCTCGTCGACTCCTGGGCAGCCTTTGGCTCGGTCTTCCGCAACCCGAACCTGCGCCGGCTGCAGCTCGCCGGGGCGGGCTCGACGATCGGCCAGTGGGCGTACGCCGTCGCGGTGTCGGTCTATGCGTACAACGCCGGCGGAGCGAAAGCGGTGGGGCTCGTCTGGGTGATCCGGATGGGGCCGGCCGCGCTCGTCTCGCCCTTCTCGGCGGTGCTCGCCGACCGGTACGACCGGGCGCGGGTGATGATCACGGCCGACCTCGTGCGGGCCGGCCTGATCGGCGCGGCAGCGGCGACTGCCTATCTGCACGGCTCGCCGTGGGTCGTCTACATCCTCGCCGGCGCGATCGCGGTGATCGGCACGCCGTTCAAGCCCGCGGAGTCGGCGCTCGTCCCGGCGTTGGCCTCGACGCCGAGCGAGCTGACCGCTGCCAACGTCGTCGCGAGCACGATCGAGAGCCTCGGCTTCTTCTTCGGGCCGGCGCTGGCCGGCCTGCTCCTCGGCTTCGCGAGCGCGCCAACCGTCTTCGTCGTCACCGGCGCGTTCCTCGTCTGGTCGGCCTACTTCGTCGCCCGCATCAAGGTCGTCCACGAGCCCGCCCCGGAGAGCGCAGCTCCGACCGCGAGCGTGCTCTCGGATGTCGCGGCCGGGTTCGGAACGCTGATCAAGGACAGGCGCCTGAGGATCCTCGTCGGCCTGCTCGGTGCCCAGACGATCGTCGCCGGTGCCCTGGAGGTGCTCGTGGTCGTCACCGCGATCAGCCTGCTGCGTCTCGGCAACTCCGGAGTCGGCTATCTGAACTCGTTCTTCGGAATCGGCGCCTTCGTCGGGGCGGTCGTCGGCGGCGTGGCTCTCGTCGGGCTGCGCAGGCTCAGCGTGCCGTTCCTGGTCGGGTCGCTGCTCTGGGGGCTCCCGTTCATCCTGATCGGGGCGTTCGTGAACAAGGGTCTGGCCTTCGTCGCGCTTGCGGTGATGGGCGCGGGCGGGACGCTCGTCGACGTCTCTGGCTTCACGCTCGTCCAGCGCGCGGTACCCGACGAGATCCTCGGACGCGTGTTCGGGATCATGCAGATGCTCTGGCTGGGGGCGGTCGCCGTCGGCGCGATCGTGACGCCACCGCTGATCAGCGGCATCGGCTCACGGGGAGCGCTGATCGCGATGGGCTGCTTCGTGCCGGCCCTGCTCGCGCTCTTCGGCCTGCGCCTCTTTCGCATCGACGCCGAGGCGACGGCTCCGGGTGCCGAGCTGATCGACCTGCTGCGTGGGATCGACATGTTCTCGCTGCTCCCCGGGATCGCGATCGAGCAGCTCGCGTTCCAGCTGATCCCGCTGGAGGAGCCGGCCGGCACGGTGATCATCCGCGAGGGCGATCCGGGCGACCGCTTCTACATCATCCAGGAAGGGCAGGTGGATGTCTCGACCGGCGGCAAGCACCTCGCCGTGCTCGGTCGGGGCAGCTACGTCGGCGAGATCGCGCTGCTCCGCGACGTGCCGAGGACCGCGACCTGTGTGGCGTCGACGCCGGTCAAGCTCCTCGCCCTCGAGCGGAACGACTTCCTGAACGCGGTGACAGGCCACGCGGGGAGCATGCGAACGGCCGACGCGGTCGTCGGCGCGCGGCTCGCCGAGCAGAATCCGGTGATGACTCCGGCCGACGTCTAGCCGGTGCGGCCGTAGACCTGCAGCTCGTCGCCTGCGACGACGACCCGGTAGTGCGGCAGCCCGCGCCCGGGGAAGTTCACGCACTCGCCGGTCGTGATGTTGTACTCGAGGAAGTGCCAGGGGCAGATCACGATCTCGCCCTCGTGCGCCCAGGTGTGCTTCCAGGCGGTCTCCGCGCTTGCGACCACGGTGCCCGAAACCGCTCCGCGGCAGAGGGGGCCGTTCTGGTGGACGCAGACATTCGGCAGCGCGTAGTAGCTGCCGCGCACGTTGAAGACGCCGATCTCGCGGCCCGCGACCTCGACGACGGTGTGCGCGCCCTCGGGCAGCTCGGCGAGCGGGACTACTGCGAAGCCGGTCAATGGAGGCCGAGCAGCCGCAGGGCGTTCCCGCCCATGATCTTCGCGAGCGCCTCGTCGGAGACCGGGATCTGCATCGCCTTCAGCGGGTGGTCGAAGTCCCAGTGCGGCCAGTCCGAGGCGAAGACGACGTTGTCCTCGCCCTCGAAAAGCGAGATGAACGTCGCCAGGTCGCCGAGGCGGTCGGGCTCTTCGATCGGCTGCGTCGAGAAGTAGGTGCACTGCTTGAGGTACACACTCGGCTTGTCCGTGTAGAACGGCACTTCCCGTCGCATCGTCACGTAGTCCCGGTCGAGCCGGAGCAGAAAGAAGGGCACCCAGGTCAGGCCCGCTTCGGTGAAGACGAAGCGCACGCCGGGGAAGCGGACCGGCACACCGGTCTCGACGATGCTCGCGAGGTTGGCCATCATCGAAAACGGGTGGGCCAGCGCGTGCGCGGCGAACGCCGTCTCGTAGCCGTGCAGGTTGAACGGGAAGGCTGGATGGACGTTGAGGCCGGAGTGGAGGATCACCGGCAGCCCGGTCTCCTGGGCGGCGTCGTAGAGCGGGTCGTAGCGGCGGTGCCCGTAGAGCGGATCGACGCACGAGGTGGGGAGGTAGATCGCCGCGATGTTCGGGTGGTCGGCGTAGGCGCGGATCTCCTCCGCGGCGACGAGCGGGTCGTGGTGCGGCGCCAGCACGGCGCCCTTGACGCCGTTGTCCTCGGTGAGCCACTCCCCGGTGAGCCAGCGGTTGTAGGCGCGGGCGAGCTCCAGCGCGTAGTCGGTCTGGCGGATCGCGGCGTGGAGCAGGAAGCAGTCGGGGATCAGCACGGCGATGTCGATCCCCAGGTCGTCGAGATCGCCGCGCAGTTGGGCGGGCGAGGTGACCGTCTGGCGGCGCGGGCTGTCGGGTGGGAAGTCCGGCCAGGCGTCCAGGTACGGCGCGAAGCCGGGCGTGCCGAGATAGGACTGCGGCAGCGATGCGAAGTACTCGAGCGAGGTTCGCCAGGGTTGTGCGCAGTGCGGGGCGAGCGCCGCAGGTGTCTCGTAGACGTGGACGTCGAGGTCGACGACCGTCAGCTCCCGCAGCCGTAGCGTGAGCTTGACCCCGCCGAGGAAGCTCTCGGTCACGCCTGCTTCGCGTAGACCGAGATGTGCCGCTCGCTCGCAGCCGTGAACGGGCTCCGCTGCCAGTCGCTCCAGCGGTCGCGGAGCTCGAGGCCGGCGCGGCGCGCCATCACGTCGAGCTCGGCGGGCGGCACTGGGCGGTCGCGGGAGGGGAAGAGGCGGATGCCCTTCTCGGTGATCCAGACCTCGACGCTCTCGACCCGCTGTGTCGCTGCGTCGCGGCGCGAGAAGCCGAGCATCACCCGGTCGGGCTCGAGCGAGAAGATGTCGATCGCCTGGCCGTCGCGGTAACGCGCGGGATTCGGGACGTGCGCTTCGACAACGAAGATGCCGTCGTCGGTGAGGTGCGCAGCGACGTTGTGGTAGCAGCGGAGCTGGTCCTCCTCCGAGTGGAGCAGGAAGAGCGTGTTCGCGACGACGAAGATCAGCGGGTAGCTGCCCTCGACGCCGACTTCGGCGAAGTCACCGATCGTGACGGGGATCCGGTCGCCGCCGGGCCGGGCGCGAAGCTTCTCGACCATGGCGGGTGAGGCCTCGATTCCGTGCACCTCGAGACCGCGCTCCGAGAGCGGTAGGCCGATGCGCCCGGTGCCGATCGCGAGCTCGAGCACGGGCCCGCCGCCGGCGAGCTCGGCAAGTAGCTCGACCGCCGGTTCGGTCTCCAGCGCCATCGAGCCGAGCATCTCGTCGTAGACGTCGGCGAGCCGGTCGCCCCACGTCGAGGGCTCGTAGCTCTCCATGGCGAGGAGCATAGAAGTAGGGAAGCCCCGTTCGGCTCGAGACCGGGAGTGCGCGGCAAAGCCGCCCCCTCCCTCTGCGTCCCGACCTCCGGCTTCGCCGTCGTCGCGACTACAACAGGCTGCGGGGCAAGGATTCGAACCTTGACTGCCCGGTCCAGAGCCGGGTGTCCTGCCGTTAGACGACCCCGCAACGGCGGGGAAAGTGTAGCGGCGCGGGCGAGGCCGTTAGGCCCCGCCCGCGAGCGCTTCGCTCTAGTGCCTGCAGAGTCCGGGTCGGTTCTGGGTCGTCCCGTGGTCATCGAGCCACAGGTTCGCCGTACCGCCTGTGCCGCTGCCCGCTGAATCGTCGTGGCAGTCGTGCGTGACGTTGCCGTGCAAGTGGTTGCCCTGGATCGTGTTACCGGTCGCGGCCGACTCGACCCGGATGCCGTCGCTCGTGTCGTCGCCGGCAGTGCCGTTGTTCTCGACCTTGTTGTTCTTAAGCGTGTTTGAACTCGCGTTCCCGATCAGCGAGATGCCGCTGCCGAGATTCCCGTACACGTGGTTGTTCCGCACGGACACGTTCATGATCGGGTCGCAGAGGAAGTCGGCCACCCCGCACAGCTGGATGCCGTCGCTGCGATTCGCGAAGACGTTGTTGTCCGAGATCAGGACGCCGCTGCCGGAATCGGTCTCGATGCCGAGGTCGTTCCCGTGGACGTCATTGTTCTGGACGTTAACGCCGCCGTTAACCTCAAAGACGAGGATGCCGGTCCCGAGGGCTGACGTGGGATCTGCGAAAACGTTGCCGTTGACGTCGTTGTTTTTGACGTCGGCGGACGCGCCGCGACCGATCTGGATCCCGTTGGGGGCCGTGATGTTAACCGCGCCCGGATTCGTGATCGTGTTGTGGTCGATCTTCGCGGAGGAGCCGGCGTTGTCGACGTAGACGCCCTCCTTCTGGTACAGGTCGATCGTGTTGTCCTTGATCGTCGCCTGACCAACCTGGCCTTCAAATTGACGGCCGATGACGATGGCGAGCCCGTTTTGGCAGCCGCGGAGTGCGGGAGAGGTGCTCCGAATCTCCGTGATGTGGTTCTTCTCGATCGTCGCCGATCCGTTCGAGTCGACTCGTACGCCCGAGCGCGGAAAGGTTGAGCAGAACTGGGAATCGGGCAGCGGGCCGGAGATCGTGAAGTCAGTGAGCTTCACGTCTTTGGCGCCGGCAACGTGGACGATGTCGCCGGGATCGGCCATCGCGGCCGGTGCCTTGATGATCGCCTGCCAGTGACCCTTCGACTCGAGCGACAGCTTGTCCTTGCCCGCCGGAATCGTGACCTGCTCGACGTAGGTGCCGGGACAGACCTTGATGTGGTCGCCCGGGCCTGCCGCCGTGACGGCCGACTGGATCGTCGGGTACGTGGCGTCCTTCGTGGCGTCCTTCCGGCAATCTGCCGGCGATGTCGCGTTTGAGACCTTCAGGTCTTTCGCGAGCGCTTGTCCGGCGGCGGCGAACGTACCCACCGCGACAAGCGCGCACAGAATGATGCGCTTCATGTATCTCCCCCTTGTGTTGCCTAAGTTGGCATGGCGACCATAGCCCACATCGCCGATACCTGCTTACGTTTCGAGCCGGAAGATCGGTACGAGCCGCTTCTCAGCTTCCGTGTCGATGTGAGCGATCACCTCGACGTACGGCTCGAGGCCCGAGCCGCGCAGCTTCGCCTTCAGCAGGCCGTCCACCTGATAGATGCCGGAGGAGTTGTTCATCACGATCTCGATCTTGATCGGCTTCTCGTCGCCATCGGTGATCGTCACGTCCTCGATCGCGGCAGCGGAGAGCGAGTGGATCGAGACGCGGCCGCGCTCGAACGGGATCCGCGAGCGGCCCTTGGCCATGTCGAGCGCGTCGGCAACACGGATGATTCCGGCGTCGATCGTCAGCGGCTTCCCATAGTCGCGGTGGCTCGTGATCGCCTGCAGCACCTCGGAGCAGACCACGGTCAGGTCGGGCTCCTCGTAGAGTCCGGCGAGCAACTCGCGCATCTTCGGCTCGGCGAGGAACAGCGAGAAGTCCTCGTGGCCCTCGCGATGAACGGCCATGCCGATGCAGTGGAGCAGGGCGCCGAGGGTGACGGTCACCTCGGCGTCCTCGTTCGTCATCCCGTAGTCGCGCACCATCGCCGGCTCGACGTGGTGCTTGGTCAGCTGGCGCAGGAGCTTCAGGGCGATGTTCGCGACGATCTGGACGTGCACCCAGGAGTGGTCGTTGATCTCCATGCGGACGACCGCGTTGATGTTCGCGACGTGCCACCAGCCCTTCAGCTGCTTGTCCGCGTTGACGCGCTCGAGGAGCTCGCGGAGCTTGCGGTTGCCACGGACGGGCACGTTGATCTTCATCTGCTCGACTGCCTCGGCGGGGGTCAGGCGAGTCTCCCGCTCGGCTTCGGCGGAGACCGGTTGCTCGATCCGCTCCTCGGTCTGCTTGTCGAGCTCCATCGGTCGGACTCTATGCCGTAGGGTCGGGGCGACCACGGAATGGAGGCAGCGATGGGCGACTACAAAGTGATGAAGATCGACGAGATGGAAGGCGCCTACGGCGGCTCGTTCAAGCGGGCGCGCGCGTCCCTCGGCGTCAGCTCGTTCGGCATGCAGGTGCTGGACATGCCGCCGAACTGGGGCGACTACCCCGACCATGCGCACGAAAAGGACGGGCAGGAGGAGGTCTACCTCGTGCTGCGCGGCTCCGGCGAGATGACGATCGAGGGCGAGAGCGTGAAGCTCGACCCGGACACGATGGTTCGCGTCGGCCCGGGCACGAAGCGGAAGATCACCCCGGGGCCGGACGGAATGCGACTGCTCGCGCTCGGCGGCGTCCCCGGCGGCGAGTTCAAGGCGCATGCGATCACGGAGCTCGGCGGCCCCGAGAGGCTGGAGGGAATCTAGGCCACGTCGGCGGCCCAGTCGCCGTAGAGGCTCGTGTAGAGCCCGCGGCGGCGCATGAGCTCGTCGTGGGAGCCCTGCTCGACGACGACGCCGTGCTCGAGGACGACGATCAGGTCGGCGTCGCGGATCGTCGAGAGGCGGTGCGCGATGATGAAGGCGGTGCGGCCGGCGAGCAGCCGCCGTAGCGCCTGCTCGATCCTGCGCTCGGTGCCGATGTCGACCGAGGAGGTCGCCTCGTCCAGGATCAGGATCCGCGGGTCGGCCAGCAGCGCCCGGGCGAACGCGACGAGCTGGCGCTGGCCGAGCGAGAGGCGCGAGCCGCGCTCGCCGAGGTTCGTCTCGTAGCCGTCCTCGAGCGCCATCACGAACTCGTGCGCGCCGACTGCCCGCGCCGCCGAGATCACGTCGTCGATCGATGCGTCGGGCCGGCCGAAGGCGATGTTCTCGCGGACCGTGCCGGCGAAGAGGAAGCCCTCCTGCGGGACGATCCCGAGCTGGCGGCGGAGCGAGCCCTGGGTCACCTCGCGGATGTCGACCCCGTCGACGGTGATCCGGCCCTCGCGCGGGTCGTAGAAACGGGCGAGGAGCTTGGCGATCGTCGACTTGCCGGCCCCGGTGTGGCCGACGAGCGCGACAGTCGTGCCCGTCGGGACGTCGAGCTCGAGGCCGTGCAGGACCTCCGGTCCTGTGCCGTAGGCGAAACGGACGCGGTCGAAATGGACGTGGCCGTCGACGCGGCCGAGCTCGCGGGCCTCGGGAACGTCGCGCACCTCCGGTTGCTCGTCGAGGACGTCGGTGATCTTGTCGAGTGCGGCGACGGCGGCGAGGAACGTGTTGTAGAGCTGCGAGAGCTGCTGGACGGGGTCGAAGAAGTTGGAGAGGTAGAGCAGGAAGGCGAAGAGTGTCCCGACCGTGAGCGAGCCGCCGAAGACGAGGAAGCCGCCGTAGCCGAGGACGATGCCGGTCGCGATCGAGGAGAGCAGGTCGACGAACGGGAAGTAGAGGGCGTTCTGGACGACCGTCCGGTAGTTCGCCTCGCGGTAGTGCGCGTTGATCTCCTGGAAGCGGGTCAGATTCCGCGACTCCCGCGCGAACGACTGGACGACGCGCATGCCGGCGATATCTTCGGCGAGGGTCGCGGTGACGAGCCCGAGCCGGTCGCGTACCGCGCGGTAGGCGCGCGAGGAGCGAACGCGGAAGAGGACGGTCGCCGCCCACATCGCGGGCATCACGGCCATCGTCGCCAGGCCCAGCCGCCAGTCGAGGATGAAGAGCAGGACGGCGGTGCCAAGCAGCGTCAGGCTGTTCTGGACGAGGCTCGTGACGCCGTCGGTGACGAGCTGGTCGAGCGCCTCGACGTCGTTCGTGAGGCGGCTGATGATCACACCCGCGCGGTTGCGCTCGAAAAAGCCCATCGAGAGGCGCTGCAGGTGGCGGAAGAGCGTCGCGCGCAGGTCGGCGAGGATTCGCTCGCCCGTCCAGCCGGTGAAATAGGTCTGCGCGGCGCTCGTCGCAAAGTTCGCAAACCCGGCGGCGAGGAAGGCGACGACGACCCAGCCGAGTCGAGTCAGGTCGTGACGTCGAATGCCGTCGTCGATCGCGAGCTTTGCGAGGTAGGGAGGGGCGAGTGAGGTTGCCGTCGCCGCGAGCAGCGAGACGACCGAGAGGGCGGTGCGCCCCTTGTAGGGCGCAGTTAGCGAGGCAAGCGTGTGAATCCGCCGCGCCGTCCGCCGCCACGACCAGTCGGAGATCTTCCCGCCCTGCTGCATCGACGGGTAGCTCCCGGGCTGCCAGACCTTCATGAGCCCGCACCCCCACCCAAGGGTGGGGAGCCGGTCCCGCCGCCCTCACGGCTGACGATACCGGGGTTTCTCGCCCGAATCTGTGACGGAAGTGGAAAAGGGGCGTGTCGATTCGTCCACCGCACCCGGGCCGCAACCGCAGGGCGCAGCCGGGCGAACAGGCCTCCGGAAAACAGGCTCACGCCCGTGCCTCCACGGCGTCCATGAACTGCCGCTCGAGCAGGCCGTGCTCGTAGATCTCGCGATACACATCGCTCGTCTCGAGCAGGTCGTCGTGCGAGCCGCGAGCCGCGATCCGGCCGGCCTCCAGCACCACGAGCTCGTCCGCGAGCGCGATCGTCGAGAGCCGGTGCGCGATGATCAGGGTCGTCCGGCCGCGCATCGCCTCGCGCAGGCCGAGCCGGATTCGCGCCTCGGTCGTCGCGTCCACCGAGGCCGTCGCGTCGTCGAGGATCAGGATCCGGGGATCGAGGATCAGCGCTCGGGCGATCGCGATCCGCTGGCGCTGGCCGCCGGAGAGGGTGATCCCGCGCTCGCCGATCACCGTCTCGTAGCCCTCGGGCAGCGCCTCGATGAACTCATGGGCCTGGGCGACCCGCGCCGCAGCCTCGACCTGCTCCAGCGTCGCGTCGCCGTCGCCGAAGGCGATGTTCTCGCGGACGCTCGCCGAGAAGAGGAACGGATCCTGCGAGATGACGCCGATCGCCCGGCGCAGCGAGACGATCCGCAGGTCGCGCACGTCGGCGCCGTCGACGAGCACGCGGCCGGCGCTGACGTCGTAGAAGCGCGGCACGAGCGAGGCGAGCGTCGTCTTCCCCGAGCCCGTTTGGCCGATCAGCGCGACAGTCCGGCCCGGCTCGATCTCGAGCTCGATCTCCTCGAGCACCGGCCGGCCCGCTGCGTACTCGAACGAGACACGCTCGAAACGGACAAGTCCCGGCCCCCCGGGCAGCTCGCGAGCGTCCCGGCGGTCGGCGACATCCTCCGGCTCATCCATGACTTGGAAGATTCGCTCGCCCGAGGCGGTCGCCCGCTGAGCCTGGCCGATCCACATGCCGAGCATCCGCAGCGGGCCCACGAGCATCGTCACGAGCACGTTGAAGGCGACGAACGCACCGATCTTCAGCTGCCCATGCGCGACCATACGTCCGCCGGCGAGCAGGACGGCCGCCTGCGCGACCAGCGGGATGAAGGAGATCAGCGGGACATAGAACGCACGCTGGCGGTTCGCCGCGATGCTCTGCTCGAAGACCTCGTTCGAGGCGACCTCGAACTTCTGCTCGACCTTCTCCTCCTGCGCGAAGGCCTTCACGACGTGGACGCCGACGATGCTCTCCTCCGCGACGGTGGCGACGTCGGCGAGCTTCTGCTGCACCTCGCGCAGCGTCGGGTGGGAGACATGGCTGTACCGGTGGGCGAGCCCGACGAGCACCGGCGTGATCCCGAGCGCGATCAGCGCCAGGTGCCACTCGTACCAGAACAAGATCGCGGTGACCCCGACGAGCGTCAGGACGTGCTGGAAGAAAAAGATCAACCCGTAGCCGAGGAAGAAGCGGACGGTCTGCAGATCGACCGTCGCGCGCGACATCAGCTGTCCGGTCTGATGGCGGTCGTAGAAGCCGAACGACAGCCGGAGGAGCCGCGAGTAGAACGCGTTGCGCATGTCGTACTCGACGCCGAGCGCCTGATTTCCGGAGAGCAGCCGGCGGCCGACCATCGCCAGCGCTTTCACCGCTCCGAGCGCGAGGATCACCGAGATCAGGAGCCAGAGCTGGTGGTGGTTGTGCGGCCGGATCGCCTTGTCGATGACGCTGCCGGTGACGGCGGCGATCGCGATCTGGGCGCCCTGGGAGATGCCGGCCAGCACGACCGAGATCGCCAACGAGCCGCGATAGGGCCTGAGGTAGCGGAGCAGCCGGAAAAAGATCCGGCGGTAGGAGGGTGACGCCGGCACTTTCGAAATCTAGCCGTCGCCCTTTCGGTCGAGCTCGGCGCGCACGAGCTCGATCGCCGCGGCGAGGCGCTCCCGGTTCGCCGGGGAGTTCAGCCAGCCGCTCGCGCCCGAAGGATGAGGGAGCGGCACGGCAGCGACCCCGTCCACCTCGAAGCGCATCCCGATGCAGCCGAGGCTCGGTTCGCCGAGCAGGCGTCGCGCGGCCAGGCCGCCGACGGTCACGATCAGGCGAGGGCGGAGCAGTGCGAGCTCCCACTCGCGCCAGAAGGAGCAGAGCACCTGCTCGCGAGGCGTCGGTGTCCGGTCGCCGCGGCCGGAGGGCGGCTTCCCCGGATAGCAGCGTGTGACCGAGGCGCAGTAGAAGGTTGCGTAGAACTGGTCTTCGTCGAGCTCGAGCCAGCGGCGCAGCGTCCGGCCTGCCCGGCCGCGCCACGGTCGCAGCTGGTCGCCCTCGACGACGCCCGGCGCTTGGCCGAACAGGTACGCGCGCTGACCCGGTCGTCCCTCGAAGACCGGCCGTGACTCGATCCGGTACCCGGCTTCGGCGCAGGCGCGGCAGCGGCGGTTGTCGCGCTGGAGCGAGAGCAGCGAGCGGTAGTTCTGCCGGCGGATCGTCATGCGCGGACCCCGGTACGCGCGTCGCACGCTCTCACCGCTCCTAGAGTACGGCCGTGCTGCCGCTCGAGTCCGTGCCCAACTTCTCCGAGGGACGCGACCGGGCGACGATCGAGGCGATCGGGGCGGCACTGTCGGAGCACGCACGGCTGCTCGACGTCCACGCCGACCCCGACCACAACCGCTCTGTCTTCACGCTCGTCGGCTCGGAGGACGAGCTCGTCGACGCACTGTTCGCCGGCGTCCGCTGCGCGCGCGAGCGGATCGACCTGCGCCACCACGAAGGCGCGCATCCGCGGATCGGGGCGGCGGACGTCGTCCCGCTCGTGCCGATCCGGTCGGAGGACATGCCGCGCGCCCGCGAGGCGGCGCATGCGATCGCGCAGCGGCTCGGTGCGCTCGGGCTGCCGGTGTTTCTCTACGGCGAGCTCGGCCAGGCGCGCGGGCCGGCGTTCTTCCGCCGCGGCGGGCCGGGGGAGCTGCAGCGGCGCATCGACACCGGCGAGCTCGTCCCCGACTACGGGCCTTCGCGCCTCGATCCGGCTGCCGGCGGCGTCGTCGTCGGCGCGCGCGGCCCGCTGATCGCATTCAACGTGAACCTAGCGAGCGAGGACGTCGAGGTGGCGCGGGCGATCGCGTCGGTCGTCCGCGAGCGGGACGGCGGCTTCCCCGGCGTGCGGGCGCTCGGGTTCGCCCTGCCGCGTGCCGGCCGCGTCCAGGTGAGCATGAACGTCGAGGACTGGGAAGCGGCCGCGCTGCACGCGATCGTCGCCCGGGTCGAGGAGGAAGCACGGTCGCGCGGCGTCGAGATCCTCGGCTGCGAGCTGGTGGGCCTGATGCCCGCGGGCGCGGCCGCGGAGGCCGCGGGGGCGATGCTGCGGATCGACGGCTTTGACTCGAGCCGTTTGCTCGAGCTCCGCCTTCTGGAATGACCGTTCGCCGGAGGCCGATTCACTCGGCCGGCGGCATGAGGAACGCGGGTGACCGGTGGGAAGGGGGCTCACGGGGGAAACCGGCTGTTTTCCCCGTGGTCTCTGCACTAACCTTGTTGCGATGCCTTCGAAGAAGCAGCGCCGCCGCGACCAGAAGCTCCGGCGGCACGAGTGGGAAGAGGTCTGGGTCGACGACGAAGGACAGGAGGTCGCAGTCGCCGAGCCGCCCGAGACGAAGCGCGCGGCGAAGCCGGAGCGAAACGGCAAGCCGGCTGCGAAGCCGAAGCAGCGAGCGGCCCCGCGCGCCGGCCGCAAGGTCGACCCGCCTTCGTGGAACAAGGTCGGCAAGCGCGGCGCGATCTTCGCGCCCGTCATGTTCGCGGTCGTCTGGCTCCTCGGCCGCAGCCGCAGCGACTTCACGGCGACAACTGCGCTTGTGCAGACGCTCGTGCTGATGGGGTTCTTCCTGCCGTTCAGCTACTTGATGGACACGCTGATGTACCGCAACTACTGCAAGCGGATGGGCATCGAACCCGAAAAGCGCGGCCCGAAAAAGCCGTAACGGCCATGTCCCGGCGTCACACGGCCGGGGTCAGACCCCGGCCGTGGCCCTTCGAGCCGTGGCCAAACGCGAGTTGCAGGCGGTTCGTGCGGGCGGGGCTTGGTCGCGGGACCTGGCCGCACCACTGTCCTGGGCATGGAGGGCCGGGACCTGGCCGTAGCGGACGGCGAACGAGGTCGACGCCAGTCCCCTCGTTAGACTCAATCGCCCTATGG
>JBBQTQ010000072.1:0-14994 GCA_038213135.1 Gaiellales bacterium | reverse complement strand
GATCATCAACGAGCACGTAAACGTGCGTCAGCAAGGCGTCGAGGTCGGCGGACATCGTGGCCTCCTGGTCAACGGTGTGTGGACACCGCCGACTTCGGCGCCAGCCCGCCGGTCCCTACGACTTCGGAATCAATCGTCTAGATGAGAGACGCCTAAGACTTCGCTGTGAAGCTAGAGCGCGGGGCCGTGCTTGCCGGCCACGAGAGCGGTCAGGACCATGCCGCCCTTCTCGCAGACCGGGGTCGGCGGCTTGATCGCCCCCATGACGGAGCCGCCGCCGGGCGGCACGCCGATCTTCACCTTGTAGGCGGTCGGCTCGCATTGCTTGTTCTGGGGCTCACCCTGGCCGGGAACGTCCGGTGAGAAGCGGGCCGTCGCCGACGCGTAATGGCCGGGAGCGACCGTCACCTTCACGGCCGTCAGAGCACCGGGGTTCAGGGCCGACACGTGCGTCGGCAGCGCCTTGCCGGTCTTGCCGTAGAGCTTCAGGGAGACGAGGCCAGAAACGAAGCAGGCTTCGCTGCTCGTGTTCTTGAGCTGCACCCAGTAGGCGACGTGTCCCGCCCCGGGGCTTCCGGGCACGAAGACGAAGGCGCCGCTCAATTGCGAGCCCGTGCATGCCGCAGGGGCCATCCCGGCACTGCCGCCCGCGATCACGGCGGCGGTGGCACCGAGTGCTGCGACGACCCCGAACAACCTCACGCCAAGAGGGTACGCGAGCGTGCAAGTTTTTCCACTTGAGCGGTCTTCATCAACAGGAGACGGTTCTCCGGAGCTTTCCCCTCCCCGGGAAACGGCGGGGCGTCGCGGCGAAATCGCTCGTCACGACGCCCCGCTAGGCTTCTGTCCTCATGCGCGTCGAGATCTACTACTGCCCCGTCTGAAGCGGCTACGACGAACGGGCCGCGAGTCTCGCGGCCGAGCTGAAGCGCCAGGGGTACGACGCCGCGCCGGTCAGCGGGAAGAAGAGCCAGTTCGACGTGCTCGCCGACGGGCGGCTGCTCTTCTCGAAGCAGGAGAAGGGGCGCTGGCCTGAGGCGGACGAGATCATCGCTTCGCTGACCTAGTTTGTGGGGTGAGGGACAGGCCCGCAGGGCCTGTCCCTCGGTCTCAGCTCACCTACCAGGTGGTGTGAGGGACAGGCCTCGAGAGGCCTGTCCCTCGGTCTCGGCTAACCCAGGGCGAACGTGACGTTCACTACGGCGGTGACGTCCTTCTTGAGTGTCGTCGTGTCGTAGACGCCGTAGTCACTGACGTCGGTCGAGTTCGGCGAGGTGACCTGGAAGACGCCGACGTCGACGCTGCGCAGCGAGCCGAGGTGGCCGCCGGTGCTCTTCACGAGCACGCGGGCGCGGTTCAATGCGTCCTGCGTCGCAGCGGCGAGGAGCTGGGGGCGCAGCGACGGTAGCCTGGTGTAGACGTACTGCGGCGCCTGCGCCTGGAGCGGGATCCCTTCGGCGAGCAGCTTCGAGCTGTCCTCGACGAGCGTCGCAACCGCGCTGACCCGAGAGGAGCGCACCTCGAAGTTGCGCGTCAGCTTGTAGGCGATCACCTTGCCGGTCGAGTTGCCGTTCGCGTCCGTCGAGGTGACCGTGTCGGTCGCGATCGGTGCGATCGTGATCTCGGCGTCCTGGGCGCCCTCGTCGTGCAGGAAGGTGGTCATTCGCGTCTCCCAGCCCTTCAGCTGCGCAAGCGCGCGCTGCGGCGTCGGCTGCTGGCTCGTCAGCGAGGCGTCCCAGACGATGTAGTCCGAGACGATCGTCCGCTTCGCCGAGCCGGTGACGCTGATCACGTCGTGCTTGTCGCGGGCACGGATCCCGTGGCCGATCGCGACGGCGCCGAACAGGATTGCGATCGCGAGGAGCGTCAGGCCGACGAGGAGCGGCAGCCGCTCGAGGATGCGATCGCGCACGACCCCAACTCTGTCATGCCCCGGCGGGCGGGACAAGGTAGATATGCACGCCGAGGCCGCGGAACGAGTCGACGATCACGCCGTTCCTGATCGCGAGCGAGCGGCCCTCACCCATCGGCCAGACGAGGCCGGTCCCGAGGCCAGGAACGGTGATGCGGACGTTGACGTGCTTGAACGACGAGTTGACGGCGATCACGACCGTCGCCCCGTTCCGCGCTCGCGCGCCGACCTTGATCGGCCCGTTGAGAGGCAGCACCGTCACCGGCCGGTCGACGCTCAGCAGGACCGGCGCGAGCGCCGTGATCTGGCGGCTGAGCCCGCCGATCGCCTTGGCGACGTCGGGCTTCCAGTAGGGCGGGAACCAGCCGATCCCGCGCGCGCCGCCGGCGATCGCGAGCCAGGTCTCGGCGCGAAGGATCGCCGGGCTCGGCTCGAGGCCCAGGCAGAACTCCATCTGGCCGGCCTCGATCCACTGGTAGGTCGGCTTGCCCGCCGCGAGGTTCACGAGCTCTCGCTGCGCGTCGTAGACCGTCCCCAGCAGGTCCTTCTTGCACCAGGTTTGCAGCGGGAAGAGGTCGAAGCCGAGGAACTCGGCACGCGTGATCAGGCCCGGGTAGATCTGGCGGCCCGCGGTCGGCGGCGCCGCCCAGCTGTAGAAGTGGTTCGAGAACGTCATGAACGTCGCGCGGTGGCTTTGCGTCGAGGGCGGCAGGGCCGGCAGCTCGCTCGGCCGCGAGAAGTACAGGTCGGCCTCGTCCATCTGGAAGTAGCCGAGCAGGCCGCGCCCGTCCTGGCCGCGCGCGTCCGCGTCGACGAGCGAGTACGCGCGGCCGGCGAGCGCGTCCGGGAACGCCTCGCCGCAGCCTGCCCCCATGAACAGGTTCACGCCGGCCGCGATGCTGTTCGGCCAGCCCCAGGCGCACTCCCGGAAGTTCATCCGCGGGAAGAACAACTGGCCGTCGACGACCAGGCCGCTCGACGTGATGACCGCAGTCGAGTGTGCGGGAACCGGTGCGGTCGTGAACGTGCCGTCGACCGCCTGCCCGCCGGCGCGCAGCTCGAAGCGGTAACCCGTGCCCGGCTCGAGGCGGTCGAGCACGGTCGTGCCGCTCGTCGCCGACTTCGAGAAGGCCGTCCACGAGCCGTAGTCGCCGTCGAGCCCATAGCTCGCGATGACGGAGACGGGCCTAGCGGCGTGCCAGGTGACAGTCGCGGAGTTCGAGCCGGCCGCGACGCGGTCGACCGTCAGTCCCGGCGCGGCAGCAAGGGCGAGTGCCAGCAGGTGCGCGAGCAAGGGAGCAACTCAATGTAGCGGCCTGACTCCCTGCGCGAACGTAAAACGTTCGTGCGGGTCGTAGCGCTTCTTGATCTGGCGCAGCCGGTCGAGGTTGGCCCCGTAGTAGGCGTGCTCCCAGCTCTCGAGGTCGGGGTCGATGTAGTTCTGGTAGGCGTAGCCCGAGGCATACAGCCGCATCGAGGCATAGAAGGAGCGCAGCCAGGCAAGGTTGCCGGCGGCCGCGCTCGGCACGTCCCAGTAGGAGAGGTACTGAGCTGAGAAGAGCGCGTCGCGGTGCACAAACGCCGTCGCCGACGGCGCGACGCGGTTGATCGCGCCGCCGTAGGAGTCGAGCAGGATCAGGCCGCGTCCTTCGGTCGACTGTGCCGCCCGCGCTTCGAACGCCTTCACGAGCACGTCCAGCCCCGCTCCGGGGATGCGGCGGTTGAAGTAGTCGGACTTGCCGGCAAAGGTGGCGCGGGCGAGGCCGCCGAGCGGCTCCAGGTGGCAGTCGGCATAGCCGTTCCCGCAGCCGGCCCACATAGCGCGGCGTCGATCCAAGGCCGCTCGTGCGAGACGACGCGCGTCGGGCTGCCCGCGTTGGCGAGCGGCGCGAGTAGCGGCGTCAGCGTCGCCTGGCGCCCGATCAGCTGCCCGGAGACGGCGACGCTCGGCGTGCCCCCCGCCCCTGCCCCGAGCACGCAGACGCTGAAGAGCTCGTCCGGCGCGTACGGCGCGAAGCGCTGCCAGGCGTCGATCGCGAGCCTGGCGTCGCTCCAGTGCCAGTTGACCGCGAAGGTGGTGACCGTCGTGACCGGATGGACGCGGAAGCGAAAGCCGGTGGTGATCCCGAAGTTGCCGCCACCGCCGCCGCGGCAGGCCCAGAGCAGGTCGGAATAGACCGAGCCCGTCGCGGGTCGCAGCGTGCCGTCGGCGGTGACGACGTCGGCCGAGACGATGTTGTCGCTCGTCGTCCCCCACTTCCGCGAGAGGAAGCCGTGGCCGCCGCCGAGCGCGAGGCCCGCGATCCCGACCGTCGCGCAGGAGCCGGCCGGCAGCGCGAGGCCGTGCTCGCTGAGTCGCTCGTAGACGTCCACGAGACGGGCTCCGGCGCCGATCGTGGCGATCCGGCCGGTGACGGCGATCGCATTCAGCCGGCTCACGTCGACAACGAGGCCGCCGCCTCGAGTCGAGTAGCCGCCGTAGCTGTGCCCGCCGGACCGCGGAGCGATCGTGATCCCGTGCCGCGCAGCCCAGCGCACGGCGCGCTCGACGTCCTCGGCCGTCTCGCAGTAGGCGACGGCGAGCGGCCGGATCGCGTCGTAGCGCGTGTCGAAGAGCTGCCGCGCCGAGTCGAAGCCACCGGCATCGCGCCCGACCACGCTCCCGTGCAGCTCGCGCGCCAGCTCGCGAACCCGCGGATCGGCCGCAGCACTCGCGACAGGCAGGCGCCACCAGGGCGCCAGCGCGACGCCCGCCAGGAACTGCCGACGGTTCACGAGATGGTTGATGCCACGAGATCGTCCGCCTCGGGGCGCGAACTGGCCGCTCTGGGTCGCGTCGACGGGACACCGGCGATGCTCGAAGCATCGGTGGCGGCCCGGCGACGTGAAGCGGACACCTTGCGGAGGCCGGCCCCGCCGGCGTCCGGAAGGGGTTCGCGGCCCAGACGCGCCAGATCGCGCAACCGAGCGCGCGAGATCGTGGCGTCAACCATCTCTAATAGGAGTTGGCCTGCGAGCTGAATCGCTGCGGAATCTGGTCGAGCTCCGAGTTCGGGAACGTGATCTTGTTCGGATTCCCGTCTGAGACGTAGCGGCGACTCTTCTCGTTCTCGAGCAGCGTCAGCCACCAGTCCGCGCCGAACTTGACGGACGGGTCGTGGAGTGCGGCGATCCGCGGGAGGTTGGCCGGATTGAAGCTCTTGCTGAACGGCGAAGGCGTGGCCTCCGCGCCCGAGAGGAAGACGGCCTCGTTGTGGTAGCTCTCGCCGCCCCAGCTGCCGCTGACGGCGAGGGCGGTGTTCTTCGGATAGCTGCCGAGCGGAAGTGCCATCGTGCGCACCTGCAGGCCGGGGATCGCGCCCTGGATGATCCGCTTGCCCTCGACGAGCTCCTTCTGGACGTCCGTGTCGCTCAGCGTCCCGAGCTGGTAGTGGTCGTAGGTGTGGTTGCCGAGCTCGTAGCCGTGCAAATGCAACCACTGGAGGACGGCGTTGGACGGCTTGCCGCTGCCGCTGAACGGGTCGCGCAGCACGAAGAACGTGCCCGTCGGGTGGAAGGCGGGATGCGTCGTCGCGAAGGCGTTCATGATCCCGACCGCACTGTTCGGGTCGATCGAGCCGTCGGGCAGGAACTTGAGCTGGTTGTTCGTCGAGTCGTCGAAGGTGAAGACGACCGGGCTCTTGCCGGCGGGCACGTCGATGTGGCCGGTGACGAGGTCGATCGCCCGGATCGGGTAGTAGCCGTCCTGCCAGACCCGCGCGATCAGCGAGCGAAACTGGTCGGGCGTCAGGTCGAACGAGCTCGGGTTGTCGCGGATCTGGTGGAACTCGAGCACCGGCACGAGCCCGAGCTCGTTGGCGCCGACTGCCGGCGTCGTGGTCGGGGTCGTCGCCGTCGGCGTCGTATGGGTCGGCAAGGTCGTAGTCGGGCGCTGGATTGCCGGCAGCCCAGCGCCGTCGTAAACGACCGATGGCGACCAGAGCACGAACTCGTCGATCCCATCCGCGTGCGCTGCGTCGATCTGCGCCTTCACCTCGGTCGGCCCATAGGTGACGCCGAGCGAGAAGTCCTGGAGCCACGGGACGACGCGCGCCCCGGTGCCCTTGACGTCGATGTTGAAGTCCTTCAGCGAGCGGTTGACGATGTCGTAGGGCTGCGCGTTCGGGTCGGCGACGCCGTACTCACCGGGGCCCCAGTGCGACGGGTAGACCATCGGCGCGACGTAGTCGAGGTTGCGCGCCATCATCGGGATGTTCTGGGCGACCTCCTGGGGTCGCGTCGCAGCCACGCCGAAGACCGACGCGCCGAGATAGGTGGTCTTCGGGAGCTCACGGCGCACGAGTGCAACGAAGCTCGCGACCCCCTGCTCCGCCGATCCCTTAAGGCCCGGGAACACCATCGTGGAGAGCGGTCCGTCCGGACGGCGGATGTAGTCGAAGAGGATGTCGTCGGCGCCGGCCCTGGCCGACAGCACCGCGATCTGGGCGTTGTAGTTACGGACGGCCGGATTCGCGAAGTTCGTGAACTCCGGCGCCGCGCCGTAGGTCCCGTTGACGTAGGGACCGCCGCCGGGCGCCTGGATCACCCAGTCGCTGTGGCCCTTCTTCCAGGCCCAGCCGGCGAGGATCGGGTCGCGGAAAGCGACGATGCGGACGATCACCCGCACGCCCTTCGAGTGGAGGATCCGCACGGCGTCGCGCAGGTTGTAGATACCGCGGACGGCCCCGGCCTCGTGCGCCAGCGGCAGCGGGATGTTCCAGCCGATCGCTCCCGACTCGTCCTTCACGTCGAGCTCGACGGCATCGATCCGTCCCTCGGACGCCAGCTGGAGGACCGGGTCGCGGAGGGTCGCCGTCACCCAGGCGTCCATCGTCACGTGCACGGCGTGCAGCGGCGCGGCGGGGCGGCGCGGCACGATCAGCACCGAGACCCGCTTCCGCGAGCTGTTGCCGACCTGGTCGCGCGCGACGAACAGCACGGGACGGGTCGGGCTCGAGCGGAGGTCGACGGCGAAGCGGCCGTCCTTGACCTCGACCGGACGCCCCGCGATCGTCAGCTGCGCGTCCTGCTCCACCGTGCCCTGCAGCCTGATTCGCTGCAATGCCTGGATCTGCACCTCGGATGGGATCCCGATCTGTGGCGGCGTCGTGTCGACGGTGAAGCCCCAGGTGTGCGAGGAGCTCGCACCCGGGAAGCTCGCGTCGACCGAGACGTTCAGCTCGTGCTTTCCGTCCGCCAGCCTTCGCGCCGGGAACGTGGCCGTGTCGCCGGCGACGAGGACCCGTCCTGTCACGTCGAGCCCGTCGAGGCGCCAGTGGGCCTTCGTCACCTCGCTGCGACCGGAGCGGATCGTGAACGCCAGCCGCCGCAGCTGCTTCGGACCGATGAGTGCGTTGCCCTTCGGTCCCTGAGCGTGAAGATCGGGTGCCGCGATCTGGGCGCCGACCGCGAAGGTGGCGAAGATCAGCGCACCCAGGGCCGCAACCGCAAGTCCGGTGCGGCGCAGGCGCCGGCGCTTGCGGCGACGGGCTTCGAGCCGTCTCGGGCTGAGCTCCTCGTCCGGCTCGCGCCACGACGGCCGCTCGCCCTGCTCGGTTCCCAGTGCCCGCCGCAGCCAGGCCGGGCCGCGGGGTGCCGGCGGCTCGTCGTCGGGCGGCTCGTCGTCCTCGTACTCGGGCTCGGCCGGAGCGGAGCGCTCCTGGTCGAAGAAGTCGGGCGCGCGTGTCTCGCCGCGCCGCCGCAGCTCGGCCTGCAGGCGCTCGACCTCCTCGGTGAGCATGAGAATCGCGCGCGCCGCCGCGCGGCCCTCTTGACTATCCCCCTCGCGAAGCCGCTCCGCCCAGCGGCGAAGCTCGGTCATTTGCTGCGAATTCACCGCTTGAGTATGAGGCACGAGGCAAGGTCTGGCGAGTCCCTCGACGCCTCGTCCATACCATGCGCGCCGTGTTCGGGATCCGCCTGATCGCCGCGCTTACGGCCTCGCTGCTCGTGGCGCTCGTGGTGGTAAGCGCGGTCGTCTTCGTCTGGCCGCACCAGGACCGGGTCACCCGCTCCGATGCGGTCGTCGTGCTCGCGGGCGGTCACAACAGGCTCCCGAAGGCGCTCGACCTGATGGAGCGCGGCGTTGCGCCTGTGCTGCTGATCGACTCGGCCCACCGCTCGTTCTTCCCGGAGGCGAACGGCCTTTGCGGGAGGCGCGTTCCCTTCAGGGTCGTCTGCTTCGACCCCCACCCGTTCAGTACCCGCGGCGAGGCGCGCGCCGTTACGCGACTGGCTGCGGCGAACGGCTGGCACTCCCTCGTCGTGGTGACGTCCGTTTATCACGTGACGCGCGCGAGGCTGATCTTCCGGCGCTGCTTCCTGGGACGCCTCGAAGCGGTCGGCGCCGGCGTGTCGGTGCTCGACCTGCCGAGGGACGTGGCCAGCGAATGGGGGAAGCTCATCTTCTCCCTCGCCGTCTCCAGGGGATGCTGAATTACGGAAACCGGAGACGGCCGCGCCTCACCTAAGCCCGGCTAACGCCGGGCTTCGTTCGGCTGAAAAACCCTAATCGCCCCAGTCGAAATCGCGAGAGCGGCTCCAGAGACCCTCGTCGGAGGCCTCCACGATGCTCTCCTCACCCGGCCACGCGATCGCGGTGGCGACGGAAGCGGTGACTGCCTGCTCCTCGCCGTCCATCGTCTCTTCGAGACGCGCCTGCTTCTCGGTCTTGAAGAGCGGGTGGTTGTTGAAGGGATCCTCGCCGTGGTAGCGGCTGAGCGGCAGGTTCCCCTCGAGCTCGGCATTGCGCCGCTTCAGCTCGAGGTGATCCTGAATCACTTGGTTGAACATCGAAGACGTCTCCACCGGCATACGATCCTCCGTCGTGGGGGCCAGGTCGCGGGCAGGATTGTAACCGATTTGTGAAGACCCGGTCGGTAAAACCTTGGTCAGGCCTGTGCGCGGCAAGCCCGCTCCGCCGGGGCGACGACGCGGTTCTTGCCGGAGCGTTTCGCCTCGTAGAGCGCCGTGTCGGCGGCGGCGAGTAGCGCTTCGAGGTCGGTCGAGCCGGGATAGGCGGCGACGCCGAAGCTGGCCGTGACGACGAGGCGCGTGCCCTGCGGAGTGAGGATCGTGCGGCGGGCAAGCGCACGCCGGATTCGCTCGGCGACCTTCGCGGCGCCCTCGAGGTCCGTGCCAGGAAGCAGGATCGCGAACTCCTCCCCGCCCCAGCGCGCGGCGTGGTCGATCTCACGCAACTGCTCGCGAAGGGTCTCGGCGAACTCACGCAGCACGAGGTCGCCCGTCGGGTGGCCATGCCGATCATTGACCTCCTTGAACCCGTCGAGGTCGGCCAGAACGAAGCCGACCGGCGAGCCGTGGCGTGCCGCACGTGCGAGCTCCTGGTGCAGCATCTCCTCGCAGCGGCCGCGATTTGCCAGGCCGGTCAGCGAATCGACCGAGGCCTGCCGCTCGACGATCTCGTGCAGGCGGGCGTTCTCGAGCGCCACCACGGCCTGGCCCGCCAGCACGGCCGCGAGTTCGCGTTCCTCGGTGTCGAAGGAGTCGGAGCGGAGGATCAGGCTGCCGAAACTCTGGCGGCCGGCGAGTAGCGGCAGCTCCAGCCGTTCCGCCCGCTCGTCCGGGTCGCCGGCGGCGATCCGCGAATGACCGTCGACGAGCTCGCCGCCGCCCGCACCGGTTGCTGCCACCGCGGTCTCGACGATCGTGCGCCGCAGCCGCGCCGGGTCGTGCGTCGCGGCGAGCGCGTGGCCGAAGCGCAGCACGGCCTCCTTGACGCGCAGCCGCTCGTGCTCGAGATCGGCGACGCGCTCCTCGAGTTGCGCGGCCATCTCGTTGAAGGCGTGCCCGAGGCGGCCGAACTCGTCGCGGCCCCGAACCGGGACGCGGTTCTCGAGCTTCCCGGCGGCGATCGCGTTGGCAGCGCCCACCAGTTCGCGAAGGTTGCGGACGATCGCGCGCCCGAATACGTAGGCGACGAACCCGACCAGCACGAGCCCGCCGAGCAGGGCGAGGAGCAAGCCGCGCCGGGTCGCAGCGTCGCCCGCAGCGATGTCGGCCGAGGGCGTTCGCACCGCGAGTCGCATGCCCGCGGGAGCCGGCAGCGGGGCACTGATCGCCGAGCGGAATCTCGAAGCTGGGCCTCCGGCTGTGACGAGCATGTCGCCGGCCGGCAGCCCCGCGCGCTCGTGGAGCGCAGCGAGGTCGAGGGGCTCGGCGGCGACGACCCGGCCGAGCACGTGCCCGCCGGAGACGACGGTGGCGACTCGCCGGAGCTCTCCGGAGCCGACCACGATCGACCCGGGGTGCAAGCGCAACCTCCGCTGCAGCTCAGGCCGCCGGGCGAGCCTCGTCGCCCGGCTCGACAGGTCGGCGAGCTTCGCGTCGTAGGCCGCGACGACCGCGTGCAGCTCGGCCTGGAGCCGTGCGTCCGCCTGCCGAAGCTCGCTCTTGCGCAGCACCGAGTCGAAGCCCCAGGCGGCTGCGCCCAGCGGGACGAGCGCCAGTAGTACGAAATAGACGACGAGCTTGAACCGGAAACTTGCCACTCTCGACACCCCCCGCTTCTCTCATCGGCGGCAACAGGTGTGAGCATGAGCCGCCTGTGGAAAGATGAAGACGTGCCGAAACTGATCCGCGCACCCGGAGCCGTCGGGCTGGTGCTCACCGCCTGGGAGCTGTGGCGGCGCGTGCCGAAGAAGCATCGCAAGGCGATCGCAAAGCACGTGCGCCGGCACGGGCCGACGATCGCCAAGCAGGCCGTCCGCGCGGCCCGCGCGCGGAAGCGTTAGCCCCCGAGAGCTTTTCGGGCGATCCGGTCCTGCTCGCGAACGTGCGCGGTCGGGTAGCCCTCGCTCGGGCTCGCGCGCCAGGGCCGGCCGACGAAGCGCAGCTTGCCGCGGGCGCCGAGCGCTTCCTCGAGCCGGTGGCGGATCGAGCGGTAGGCGCCCATGTTCTGCGGCTCCTCCTGGGCCCAGACGAGCTCCTGGAGGTTCGGATAGGCCGCGAGGATGTCGGCGACCGCCTTCGTGGGGAACGGGTAGAGCTGCTCGATCCGCCCGATCGCGACCGTGCTTGCAGCCGCGCGCTCCTCGTGGCCGGCGATGTCGTAGTAGACCTTGCCCGAGCAGAGCACGAGCGTCCGGACCGCGTCGTGGTCGGCGGCCGGATCGTCCAGCACCGGCCGAAACGCGCCCTCGGCGAGGTCGGCAAGCGTCGACGACGCATCCTTCAGGCGCAGCAGACCCTTGGGCGTCATCAGGATCAGCGGCCGCGCCTTCGGCTCCAACGCCTGGCGGCGCAGGACGTGGAAGTACTGCGCCGAGGTCGTGCAGTTAACGAGCCGGATGTTCTCCTGGGCGGCGCTCTGGAGGAACCGCTCGAGGCGCGCGCTCGAGTGCTCCGGCCCGTTGCCCTCGTACCCGTGCGGGAGCAGCAGCGTCAGCCTGGAGGTCTCGCCCCACTTGGAGAGGCCTGCAACGAGGAACTGGTCGACGATGATCTGCGCGCCGTTCACGAAGTCGCCGAACTGGGCCTCCCAGAGCACGAGCGCCTCGGGAGCGGCGACGGAATAGCCGTACTCGAAGCCGAGGCAGGCGTACTCGGAGAGCGGTGAGTTGTGCACCTCGAGCGACGCTTCAGCTTCCCGCAGGTACTGGATCGGCGCGTAGCGCTCGCCGCTGTGGGCGTCGTGGAGGACGAGGTGGCGATGGGAGAACGTGCCGCGCTCGGTGTCCTGGCCGGTCAGCCGGACTGGGATGCCTTCGACGAGCAGGCTCGCCAGGGCCAGCGCCTCGGCCTGGCCCCAGTCGATGCCGCCCTCGTCGAGCGCGACGCGGCGGCGCTCGAGCTGGCGCGCCAGCTTGGGATGGATCGTGAAGCCCTCGGGAACCGAGAGCAGCTCCTCGTCGAGGGCGCGGAGACGGTCGGCGGGCACCGCCGTCGTCAGTGGACTCTGCGTGCCCGGAGGCGGGCGCTCCTCGGCGGCGTGCGGCTCCTCGCCGAAGCTCTGCCTCAGACGCTCGTGCGCCGCCTTCAGCTCGCCCTGCACCTCGTCGTAGAGCCGCTGCGCCTCGTCCCCGGAGACCGCGCCGTCCTCGACGAGCTGAGCGGCGAAGCGCTCGCGCACCGTCGGCTGCTGCTCGATCCGCGCGACCATCAGCGGCTGCGTGTAGGCGGCCTCGTCCTGCTCGTTGTGGCCGAAGCGTCGGTAGCCGACGATGTCGACGACGACGTCGTGGCCGAAACGACGCCGGTAGGCGAGCGCGAGGCGGATCGCCGAGATCGCGGCCTCCGGGTCGTCGGCGTTGACGTGGATGATCGGCGCGTCGAAGCCCTTGGCGAGGTCACTGGAGTAGCGGGTGGAGCGGCCCTCGACGGGATCGGTCGTGAAGCCGATCTGGTTGTTCGCGATCAGGTGCAGCGTGCCGCCGGTCGAGTAGCCGGGAAGCCCCTCGAGGTTGAGGGTCTCGGCGACGACGCCCTGGCCCGCGAACGAGGCGTCGCCGTGGATCAGGATCGGCATCGCCACCGCGGGGTCGTGCAGCCCCGCTCCGCTCGAGCGGTCGGTCTGCTCGGCGCGCGTGCGTCCCTCGACGACCGGGTCGACCGCCTCGAGGTGGCTCGGATTCGCGGCGAGTGTGACGGTGATCTCCCCGGCCTCCGTCGTGCGCGTGCCCTCGGCGCCGAGGTGGTACTTGACGTCGCCGGTGCCGCCCTCGGGGTCGCCGACGACCGCCTCGAGCGTCCGTTCGCCCTCGAACTCGCGCAGGATCGCCTCGTACGGCTGGCCGATCGTGTGCGCGAGCACGCTGAGGCGCCCGCGGTGGGCCATCCCGATCACGACTTCGTGCGCACCTTCTTCGGCCGCGAGCTCGATCGCCTCGTCGAGCATCGGCACCATCACGTCGAGCCCCTCGATCGAGAACTGCTTCTGGCCGAGGAACGTGCGGCGGAGATAGTGCTCGAAGCCCTCGACCTGCGAGAGCCGGGCGAGGAGCGCCTTCCTCTCCTCGGGCGCGAGCGGCTGGTGGTAGCGGCCGGACTCGACCACTCGGCGCAGCCAGACGCGCTCCTCGTGGTCGGAGATGTACTCGATCTCGTAGGCGATCGTCCCGCAATAGGTCTCGCGCAGGTGCGGCAGCGCCTCGGCGAGATTCTCGCCGGGGACGTAGAGGCGCAGGAGCCGCGCGGGAATCCGGGCCTGAAGCTCGGGGGTCAGGCTCGGCTCGAGGCGTAGGGGGTCGAGCGCCGGGTCGCCGACGGGCTCGGAGCCGAGCGGGTCGAGGTGGGCGGCGAGGTGGCCGTGCATCCGGTAGGCCTTTACGAGCGCCATCGCGGCGGCGACGGCACCGAGCATCAGCTCGTCCGAAGGCGCCACGTCCTGTGCCTGTCCTAGGACTGTCCCTGTTTTTGAAGCGCCGTTCCCGTCGTGGAGGTCGAGCAGCCGCTGCAGCCCCGGATGCGTTGCGACGGCCTCACTCTGGCCGCTCTCGAAGAGCGCCCTCCACTCCGCCGGCACCGACTCCGGGTTCTCGAGGTAGTCCTCGAGCAGAGCCTGTTCGTAGCCCGAGTTCAGCCCGTCGACGTCGTAAGGCACTACTAGTACAACGGTCGGCCGGTGACCACGGCGATCACCATGCCGAGGAACCAGCAGGCGCCGCAGAAGTAGGCACCGACCATCGGCAGGCGGCTCGTGCCGCGGCTCATCCCGGCTGCGACGAGGGAGGCGATCGTTGCCGCGACACCGACCCGGACCGGCCGGAAGGCGAGCCCGACCCCGTCGATCGAGATGTAGATGTTCAGCGCGGACATGAAGGCGAAGACCATTGCCCCGGCGGCCAGGTAGCCCGAGAAGGTGTCGGCGACCGAGCTGCGTTCGTTGTCTCCGGTGGGCGTGATGGCGCTCACTTCGCGACCTTGGCCCGGCTCGCCTTCGCGGTGCGCGCGTAGCCGCGGGTCGGGCTGCCGTGCGGCCCGCCGCGCGGACGACGCCTGGTCAGGAGCCGCTTCGGCCAGTTCCAGGGCGCCGGCTCGTCGGGGAGCGTCACGGTGACGGCGGCTCCCTCGGGCGGCGTCGGCTCGGCGCGGATCGCGTACCAGACGACCCCGCACAGGTAGACGATCGGGATCTTCAGGATGAGCAAGAAGAAGATCGCCTCCCACATCTCGCCCGGAAGTCTAAGCCACAGGTCGCTTGGTAGCGTGCACGCTGCCCGTGCTCGACCGGCTCGCCCATCTGATCGTCCGCAGGCGCCGGTTCGTGATCGCCGTCTGGGTCGTCCTGACGCTGTTCGGCGCCTTCGCGGCGAGCCAGGTCTCGAAGCGCTGGTACCAGGCGTTCTCGATCCCCGGCTACTCCGCCTACGAGGCCAACCAGCGGACATTACGGCAGTTCGGCACCGGCGAGCGCGCACCGTACGTGGCGGTCTTCCACGCCGCCGGCGACGTCACGCAGGTGGCGGCCGTGAAGGTGGCGATGGCCCGCGCGGTGTCGGCGAACCCCGGCTCGCGCTCGAGCTCCTACTTCTCGACGGGCAGCAACGCATACGTGTCGGCGGACCGGCACACGACGTTCCTGGAGCTCTTCCCTGCCGGCCAGAACAAGTTCCAGACCAAGGGCACGATCGACCGGACAACCGCGGCCGTGCAGCAAGGGCTGCCCGCGGGCGTCCACGGCTACCTGACCGGACGCGACCCCCTCGAGAACGCGAGCTCGAAGGGCGGCAAGGGGCCGAGCGTGCTCACGGAGGCCCTGATCGGCGGCCTCGGCGCGCTCGTGATCCTCTTCTTCGTCTTCGGGACGTTGCCGGCGGTCGCGATCCCGATCGCTGTCGCGATCGCCTCGATCCTGAACACGTTCACGCTCGTCTGGCTGCTGACCTACGTGACGAACGTGTCGATCGTCGTCCAGTTCCTGATCGCGCTGGTCGGGCTCGGGGTGGCGATCGACTACGCGCTGCTGATGATCTTCCGCTTCCGCGACGAGCTACGCGAAGGCGAGGACGTGGAGACCGCGCTCGTCCAGACGATGACGCACGCCGGCCGCTCGGTGATCGTCTCGGGCACGACAGTCGCGGTCG
>JBBQTQ010000071.1:0-15044 GCA_038213135.1 Gaiellales bacterium | reverse complement strand
ACAGCTACCCCACAAGCAGCCACCGAGCACGCGCCCTCAGCGGCTACCTACGCTGGTACAACAACCACCGACCCCACGGCTCACTCGCAGCCCAACCACCGACCAGCCGCGTCTCACACCTCCCTGGTTACTCCACCTAGGTCTTACACCGGCTCGTCCGGAGCCAGGACGTCCTGCCTCACTGGGTTCGGGAACTTGATCGCATGGCCGTGCAACACGAGGCTCCGCGACCAGGGCTGCAGCGTCTTCCTCGACGACCAACTGGACCCGTTCGCCGACTCCGGGAACCGCACGACCATGCCGTTCGCGAGCGCGTCGGCCATCAGGTCCCCTTAGCCGCGTCTTAATGAGGCGCTCGTACCCTCCAGTCATGACCCACGAGGGCAATTTCGCGCTCGGTCCTGTCGACGCCGAGCTCACGAGGCGTCGGAACCAGCCGTGCGCGACATCGCCCTCTCGCGCTTGACACGGCGGCTTCTCGTCCGGCAGGCGGTGTCCGGTACCCCTGGAGCTACCCTCGATTGGTGACCGGCGCCTTGGCCCATCAGCTCGAGGATGAAGCCTGGCCGGAGGTCTCCGAGCCTTCTCCGGAGAACACGCAGATCGATGTGTCGGCCCCTCCCGGGCCCAACCGTCGGAACGTCCTGCGCCTCGGTGGGCTCGTCGGCGTGGCGTTCCTGCTGCGCTTCGTGCAGCTCGGCTCCCAGAGCGTGTGGGAGGACGAGGCCTACACCCTGGCGCTCGCTCAGCGCTCGTTCGGCGGCATGCTCCACCTCTTCCGGTTCGAGGCCAACGGTCTTCTCTACTCGCTGATCGTCTGGCCGCTCGTGCGCATCGACCAGTCGACGTTCGTCCTCCGCGCGCCGGCGCTGGCCGCTGGCGTGGCCGCGGTTCCCGCGCTGTGGTGGGCCGGGCGCGGCCTGGTCGGCCGGCGTGGAGCGCTGTTCGCGGCCTGGCTCCTGGCCGCGAGCCCGATGGCCGTCTACTACTCCCAGGAGGCGCGAGCCTACAGCTTCGTGGTCCTCTTCTCGATACTCGGGTGGGGTTGCCTGGATCGTGCCCTGCGCGAACACGGTCGTCGCTGGTGGGCGCTCTACGCGATCGTGTTGGCGGCCGCGATGTACGCGAACGGGCTCGCGCCGCTGATGCTGGTGCCGGCGCAGGCAGTGCTCGTGATCGCGTACGGACGGAAGGGCCTGCGCGCGTGGGCGCTGGCCCTCGCCGGCGCGGCGGCGCTGGCGGCGCCGATCACCGTGCTGCTCATCGTCGAGAGCGGGCACCGCAACCCGCTCTACTGGCTTGGGAGTCCCGGTATCGGCCATGTGCTCGCAGCCGGGCGCGAGCTCCTCGTCGGCGGAGGCTCGGGGGTGCGCATCACGAACATCACGCGCGTTGCGGCGGTCCTGTTCGTCGTCCTCGCCGGTTGGGTCGTCCTCGCCGGCCTGCGCCGAGGGCCGTCCTCACCAGGGTTGAAGGCCGTCTGCGCATGGGCGCTCCTGCCGCTTCCGCTCGCCGTGGTTCTGTCATACCTGCACCCGATCCTGCTCGCCCGCTACGAGATCGAGGCGCTCCCCGGGGCAATGCTCGCGCTTGGCGGACTGCTCGCCCGGATGGGCGGTCGACTCCGCGTCGCTGCCTTCCTGGGGCTCGGGGCGGTGTCGCTCGTGGCCGTCGCGCGCCAGTCGACGGTTACCATCAAGGCTGACTTCCGCAGCGCCACCACGTGGATGGCCGAGCGCCGCCAGCCGGGCGATCCGGTGCTCGTCGATCCGCTGTTGCGGTTGCCGGGCCTCGGCTACTACGACCGCTCCCTGCGCGCGGCGGACGGCCGGCTGGTGGTCGCGGAGTGGGGCGACGAGCCGCTGCCTGTGGGCGTCGTCGGTCTGGAGGATCCGGGCGGCATCACTGACGCTCCTCCGGGTCCGCCGACGGCGAGGTTCGTAGCCGGCCTCCTGCGACGTACCGGACGCCTGTTCATCGTCAGCGCGCCGACGACGCGCCGGCAGGGAACGATCTCGACCGGCGCCGCGCTGCGTTGGACGCACGAGCACTGCAGCGTCGCGACGAAGCCGGTTCGGCTCATGACGGTCTGGGAGATCAGCGGCTGCAGCACCGCATCGGCCCATCCTTGACCCCGGCTGTGAGCGCCGGCCCTTGACGGGGCGTCACCCGTCGCGCAACATCGCACCTCGATGGCAACCGCGAGGCTCCGAGACGTGGCCGAAGCGGCTGGGGTAAATCCCTCGATCGCATCGCGCGTCCTCAACGGCGACCCGACGGTGTCGATCCGGCCCGAGACGCGCACCCGGATCAACGCCGCGGCGGAGCGGCTCGGCTACCGGCCCAATGCCTTCGCCCGCGCGCTCAAGCTGCGCCGCTCGATGACGCTCGGGCTGGTCCTGCCGAACATCGTGTCCCACGTGAACGGCGAGATCATCCGGGCCGCGGAGCGACGCGCTGCCGCCTCCGGCTACATGATCCTGGTGGCCGACGGCGACGAGTTCGCCCGGTCGGGTGCCCTCTATCGGCGGCTGCTGCTCGAGAGCCGGGTGGACGGCCTGATCCTGGCCAGCGTCCGCACCGGCGACGAGGTGCTGGCGGCGCTCGAGGAGCGCTCCCTCCCGTACGTGCTGCTCAACCGCCGGCCGGACGGCTCCGGCGTCTCGGTGTCGGCGGATGACGAGTCGGGGATGGCGCTCGGTGTCGAGCACCTGGCCTCCGCCGGCCATCGCCGGATCGCCCACATCGCCGGTCCGCAGGATGCCGACACCGGCCGCCGCCGCCTCGCCGGGTACCGGCGCGCGGTGCGCTCGCTCGGGCTCGAGCAGGATCGCTCGCTGGTCGTCCGCGCCCCCTTCACCGAGCGCGGTGGGTTCGAGGCCATGCAGCGCCTGCTCGAGACCTCCCCGCGACCGACCGCGGTCACCGCCTCGAGCCTCACCGCGGCGGTCGGCGCCCTCTCCGCCGCGCGACGCGCCGGGGTCGATGTGCCGGCCGACCTCTCGATCGTGGCTTTTCACGACGCCGCGCTCGCCGAGTACCTGATCCCGGCGCTGACGACCGTCCGCATGCCCTTGCGGGAGATGGCCGAGATCGCCGTCGACGTGCTGCATCGCCGGATCGAGGGCGAGGCCGCCGAGTCGATCGTCGTGGCCACGCGGCCCGCGCTCGTCGAGCGCGAGTCGGTCGCGCCGCCCCGCGCGCACTGATCGAGGCGCCCGCTTGACAGACGCTCCGGCGGTCTGCATTATCCCAATTCCTGCGTTCGAGAAACGATTTCCTTCGGGATTTCAGCCGCTAGCGAGGAGGCAAGGGTGGGCCAGAACGGGGAGTCCTTCGAAACCCTGATCGAGGGCTACGCCGACCGGCGAGTCAACCGGCGGCAGTTCTTCGCCCGCGCTGCGGCACTCGGGATCTCGGCGAGCGCCGCGGCCAGCGTGCTCGCGACTGCTGGACCGGTGGCGGCCGCGCTGGCCGCGCCCACGCTGAAGCGCGGTGGCACTCTCATCGAGGGCTACGACCGCGACTTCGCCAAGATGGACACCGTGCTCACCACCTGGGACGACCCGACGATGGTCGCCCTCTACGAGTTCACCGTCATCCGTGACGCCCAGGGCAAGTTCGTGCCCGACCTGTTCGCGTCGTGGAAGGTCTCGAAGAACCTCCTCACCTGGACCTTCAAGCTCCGCCCCGGGCTCACGTTCCACAGCGGCGCCCCGGTCACCGCCGAGGAGGTCGCCGCGAACTTCAACGCCTTCCGCAACCCGAAGGTCGGTCAGAACGCGATCTTCTGGCCATCGGTCAAGGGCGTCAAGGCCCAGGGGCCGACGACCGTCGTCGTGACCATGAGCACGCCGTTCACCGCCTTCCCCGAGACGCTGGCCACCGAGGCCGCGATGATCCAGAACCTTGCGACCCGCAAGGCGAAGCCGAAGGCCTACGGCGTCAGCGTCGTCGACGGCACCGGGCCCTTCACGCTGACGAGCTACCAGCCGGGCATCAAGGTCGAGGTCAAGCGCTGGGACAAGTATCCCGGCAGCGGCGTGCCCTACGTCAAGAACAAGAAGACGGCCTACCTCGACGGCGTCCGCTGGGTCCCGATCCTCGAGGTTGGCCAGCGCGCGAACGAGCTCGAGAGCGGCAGCGTGATGGCCGTCAAGAACCCGGCACCGCAGGACGTCGACCGCTTGAAGAGCAATCCGGACATCGTCGTCGTCGAGTTCCCCTCGCTCGCGGGCTACTGGATCAGCCCGAACCACCAGGCGAAGAACCTGGGCTTCGACGACCTGCGGGTGCGCCAGGCGATGTCGCATGCGATCGACCGGCCCGGGCTGGTCAAGGCGTTGTTCTTCGGACACGCCGCCGCCGACTACGGCCCGATCGCGCCCAACTGGAAGTGGTACGACAAGCGCGTCGAGCAGTACAACCAGTACGACCCTGCCAAGGCCAAGAGCCTGCTCGACGCGGCGGGCTGGAAGGTCGGCTCCGACGGCGTGCGAGCGAAGAACGGCAACAAGCTCTCCTGGACGCACATCGGCGATGCCGGCCAGCCCGACACGGCGGGCATCGACGTGGCCGTCGCGGCGATGCTCAAGAAGGTCGGCATGGACATGCAGGTGAAGGCGCTGCCCGCCGCCCAGTGGGGTTCCACCGTGACGGGCAAGACCCCGCCCGCCTCGTGGGGCTTCGAGTGGCTGTGGTCATCGCCGATGGACCTGCTCGTCTTCTTCTACGCCTACCCGTCCGACAAGTACAACGGAGCGCTGCCCGCGGTCAAGGCGGCCGTCAAGGCGTGGCAGACGGCTCCCTCGGACGCGAAGCTCAAGGTCGCGGCGCAGGCGATGCAGGTCGCGTGGGCGCAGCTCCTGCCGAAGGTGCCGATCGTGACCCGCAACGACGTCTACGCCTTCAACAAGAAGGTCATGGGCTACCAGCCCTTGCAGAGCATGCTCTACCCGCTGTACAACGACGTCTGGATCAACGCGTAGTGCCTCCGGCCCGCCGTCGCGTGGCAGGACCGGCGGCGGGCTGACGACAGATGGCGCAATTCGTCCTCCGGCGGTTCCTGTACGCACTGCTGCTGCTCGTGATCGCGTCGGTGCTGATCTTCTACGGGCTGCGCGTCGCGCCCGGCGACATCGTCACGGCGATCGCCTCCCCCACCCAGGCCTTGGTGATCAAGTCGACGCTCACCAAGCAGCTCGGCCTGGACCGGCCGCTGGCGGTGCAGTACTTCGTCTTCATCGGCCACGTGCTGCAGGGAAATCCCGGCGTCTCCGTCGTCAGCGGCGCGCCGATCTCGACCATCATCCGCGAGTCGGGCCTGCGCACGCTCGAGCTCGGCCTCTCCGCCGCCTTCCTCACCTACGCGCTGGCGATCCCGCTCGGCGTGCTCGCAGCCTGGAAGCGCAACTCCGTGCTCGACCAGGGACTCCGCTTCTTCACCGTGCTCGGGATGGGCGTGCCGAACTTCTTCCTCGCGGTGATCCTGATCCAGGTGCTCGCCGTCAACCATCACTGGTTACCGGTCGCGGGCCCAGGCGGGATCCGGCACCTGATCCTGCCCGCCGTCGTGCTCTCGGTCGAGGCGATCGCGCTCAACCTGCGGCTGATGCGCTCGTCCCTGCTCGAGGAGCTCTCCAACGACTACATCCGCACGCTGCGCGCGAAGGGGATCACGAACCGTCGCGTCATCTGCGTCCACGCGCTGCGCAACGCGCTCACGCCCGTGATCGCCCTCGCCGGCGTGATCCTGCCGACGCTGCTCGGCTACACGCTGATCGTGGAGACCGTCTTCCGCTACGAGGGCCTCGGCTTCCAGCTCGTCCAGGCGATCACGCACCGTGACTACGCGCTGGCACAGACGCTCGCGCTGCTGCTGACCGCGGTCGTGATCCTGTGCAACTTCCTCGCGGATGTCGGCCACCACCTGATCGACCCGCGGGTGCGCGAGGGGAGCCGGGGCTGATGGCGATTCCGGAGCCGACGGCCTTCGTCGACGTGGGCGCCGAGAGCGACGAGCGGCCGCTGCGCGATGCCTTCGCGCTGCTCCTCGCGAACCGGGTCGCGTTCCTCGGCGGGCTGCTCACGATCGCGTTTCTCGGAGTGGGAGTGCTCGGCGCGGTGATCCTGGCGACGCCCGGGCTCCAGCACCTGTACCTGGATCAGGACTTCTCGGCGACGCTCGCCCATCCCGGGCACGCGGGACACCTGCTCGGGACAGACCAGTACGGGCGCGACCTGCTCTGGCGCACCGTCGCCGGCACCGGCATCTCACTGCTCGTCGGCGTAGCAGCGACGTCGGCCACGCTGGTGCTGGGCCTCACGCTGGGCTGCATCGCAGGCTACTTCGGTGGCATCATCGACCGCCTCGTCTCCGGCCTGATCGATCTGACCTGGGGCTTTCCGCTGCTGCTGGTGGCGGTGATCTACGCGGGCATGCTGGAGCCAGGGATCACCGCCGTGGTGCTCGCCATCGGGACGGTGGTCTGGGCCGGCTTCGCGCGGATCGTGCGCGCCCAGGTGCGCTCGCTGCGAGAGCGCGAGTTCATCGAGGCCGCCCGCGCGCTCGGCACGCCGGCTCCGAAGATCATCCTGCGCCACCTGGTGCCGAACGTGATGGGCACCGTGCTCGTGATGGCCTCCTACTACGTGGCCATCGCGGTGATCACCGAGGCAGGCTTCTCCTTCATCGGCCTCGGAGCCCAGCCGCCGACGCCGAGCCTCGGCCAGATGATCGCCGACGGGCGCAACTACTTCTCGGTCAGCATCTGGCCTGCAACCGTGCCGGGTGTGATGATCGCGCTGATCGTGCTGGCCTTGAACTCGCTCGGCGACGGGCTGCGCGACATCTTCGACCCCAGGCTTCGCCGCTTCTGATGGCTCCCGTGCCGGCTCCCACACGAGAACCGCAGCTCGGGCCCGATGCCCACCCGAGTCTCATCGTCGAGGATCTGCGCGTCGAGATCCAGCGGCGCCGCGGCTGGACGCCCGCCGTCGACCGCGTCGCCCTCGTCGTCGGCCGCGGCGAGATCGTCTGTGTCGTGGGCGAGAGCGGCTGCGGCAAGACGCTGACGGCGCTCGCGGGCATGCGACTGTTGCCGCCCGCCGCGCGGGTTGCCGGAGGCCGGATCGTGCTCGACGGCGTCGACCTGCTGGCCCTGCGCGAGCCGGCGATGCGGCGGGTGCGCGGCGACGACGTGGCGATGGTGTTCCAGGAGCCGATGACGAGCCTCGATCCATCCTTCACGATCGGCTTCCAGCTCGTGGAGACGCTCAAGGCACACCGCCGCATCCGCCAGGCCGAGGCGCGCACGCGGGCGATCGACGCGCTCGGACGGGTGGGCATCCCGAGCCCGGCCCGTCGCATCAACGACTACCCGAACCAGTTCTCGGGCGGCATGCGGCAGCGCGTGATGATCGCCATGGCGCTCCTGCTCGAGCCCAAGCTCCTGATCGCCGACGAGCCGACAACGGCTCTCGATGTGACGATCGAGGCCCAGATCCTCGACCTGCTCGCGAGCCTGCGTGCGGAGCTCGGGATGAGCGTCCTCCTGATCACCCACAACCTCGGGGTGGTCAACGAGATCGCCGACCGGGTCGCGGTCATGTACGCCGGCGAGATCGTCGAGAGTGGCCCGGTGCGCACGATCTTCGAGGCCCCGCGCCACCCCTACACGCAGGGGCTGATGCGCAGCCTGCCCGACCTCTCGACGCCGCGCAGCCGCCTGCCGGTGATCGCCGGCAGTGTGCCCCGCCTCGGCCACTTCGCACGTGCCTGCCGCTTCGCACCGCGCTGCCCGAACCGGATCGAGGTGTGCGAGGGCGAGCACCCCGAGCTGGTCCGCGACGCGGACGGCCGCGAGCTCCGCTGCTACAACCCGCTCGGGCACCATGGCTGAGCCGCTCCTCCAGGTTCGCCGGCTGAGCAAGCGCTTCCCGGTCGCCCACACCGTCTTCGGCCGCCCCACGAGCTGGCTCTCGGCCGTCGACGAGGTCGACCTCGACGTCGAGGCCGGACAGACCATGGCGCTGGTCGGTGAGAGCGGCTGCGGCAAGAGCACGCTCGCGCGCCTGATCCTGCGTCTGATCCCGGCAAGCGCCGGCAGCGTGCGCTTCGGCGAGCTCGACGTGCTGCAGGCCCGTGGAGCCGCGTTGCGCCAGCTCCGCCATGAGGCCCAGATCGTCTTCCAGGACCCCTTCGGCTCGCTCGTTCCCCGCATGAAGGTGCGCTCGATCGTGGCCGAGGGCATGGCCCATCTCGGACTCGACAGCCGCCGGCGGCGCGAGCGCGTGGCCGAGCTGCTCGAGCTCGTCCAGCTCACGCCCGATGTGGCCAACCGCTTCCCGCACGAGTTCTCGGGCGGCCAGCGCCAGCGCATCGCGATCGCTCGCGCCCTGGCGGTGAACCCGCGGCTGATCATCGCCGACGAGCCGGTGAGCGCGCTGGATGTGTCGGTACAGAGCCAGATCCTCAACCTCCTACACGACCTGCAGACGCAGCTCTCGCTCACCTACCTGTTCATCAGCCACGACATGTCCGTGGTCCGCCACGTCGCCGACCATGTCGCCGTGATGTACCTCGGCCGGATCGTCGAGCTGGGCACGGCCGGGGAGGTCTTCGACAATCCGCTGCACCCCTACACCCAGGCGCTGCTCTCCTCGGTGCCGACGCTCTCGCGGCGCGGCGGCCGCGAGCGGATCGTGCTCGGCGGCGACGTGCCAAACGCCATCGACCCCCCGCAGGCGTGTCGCTTCGCCGGTCGCTGTCCCCGCGTGATCGAACGCTGCCGCGTCGAGCTTCCCCTGCTCGAGCCGGCAGAGCACGGCAGGCACCCGCTGGCCTGCTTCAACTACGCCGCGCTGCCGGAGGTGCCGGATGCCGATCGAGCCGATCGAGTGCCGCGCAACTGACGGCGTCCTCCTGCGCGGCGAGGAGCTGCGGCAGGAGGCGGCGTGGGTCGTCCTCCTGCACGACGAGGGCGACGACCTCGACTGCTGGCAGGCGGTGCGGGCCGTGCTCGCGGCGCGCGGCTGGTCGATCGTGGCGCTCGACCTGCGCGGCCACGGCGGGTCGGACGGCGAGTGGGGGCGCGGCTCGGCCACGCTCGACGCCGCCGCCGCGCTCGGTCGGGCCGCCGCGGGGGGCGCCACCCACGTCGCGCTGGTGGCCGCCGGCGTGACCGGTGTGCTCGTGCTCGAGGCGATCGAGCAGGGCGCGATCGACCCGGCCCTGCGTCCCGACGCACTCGTGCTCGTCTCCCCACGGGCCGCGAACGCGGATCTCGCGACACTGCGCGGCGAGGGAATCGCCACGCTCGTGCTGTACGGCCAGCGCGCGCCGCACACTGCGGACGCCGAGCAGCTGCGCAGCGCGTCGATCGGCTGGACGCTCGGTGTCTGCGTGCCGAGCGAGCAGGCCGGCGACCGGCTCCTGCGCGGTCCCGAGTCGGCCGTCATGAGCGACCAGATCCTGAGCTTCCTGTCCGAGCAGCGCCTTGTCGGAGCACGCCCGGCCCCCCCCGCCTGAACGGCCGGCAGCTTGCTAAGCAATCGATTTTCTGATTTGATGCCGAGACCTGGAAGGCGATGACGAGATGGGCCTGGACATCACTCCCGACGCGCTCGAACGGTTCCTCGCCGAGGATGGCGGCGGGCCGCTGGTGCTCGTGAACCTGGTCCGCCTGCGGCCCGGTGGCGAGGCCGCCTACGAGCGCTACGGGGCTGCCGTCGCCCCGCTCCTCGCCGCTGTCGGCGCCGAGCCGATCTTCGCCGGCTCCGCCGCAGGCATGCTGATCGGTGAGGAGCGCTGGGACCTCGCGGCGGTCGTCCGCTACCCGGACGCGCAGGCCCTGGCGCGCCTGGTGCGCGACCCTCGCTTCGAGGCGACCACCGAGCTGCGACACGAGGCGCTCGAGGACGGCCTGCTGTACGGGTTCCGATGATCCTGCGCGAGGCGTTCGACTACCGGTTCTCGCGGGTCGATCCCGCAGGCGGCGCCCACATCGACCCGCCCAGCGTCGCGATCTACGACACGCTGCTCGTCAAGGGCCGCGATTGGCGCGCGCGGCCGAGCCTCGTGACCGGCTGGGAGATCAGCGCCGACGGGCTCGAGTGGCGGCTCCGTGTCCGGCCGGGCGTGCGCTTCCACTCGGGCGCGCCGTGCGACGCGGCGGCGCTGCTCGCGGCGCTCGAGGTGCTGCGCTACGGCGGCGACGGCGGGCGCCAGGTCTGGTACTGGGATCCGGTCGACCGCGTCGTCGCGCCGGACCCCGAGACGCTGGTCTTCACGCTCCACCACCCCTACAGCCGGCTGCCGGCGCTGCTCTGGGGGACCCACACCGCCATCCACAACGAGGCCGCACGCGCACAGCAGGGCGAGGCCTACGGCCACGAGAGCGCCGACGGGACCGGGCCCTTCCGGCTCGCCTCCTGGTCACCGGAGCGCGTGGTGGCAGAACGCTTCGACGACTACCGCGACGGGGCGCCGCCGCTCTCGCGCATCGAGTGGCTGTTCCTCGAGACGGCAGCCGACCGGCTGGCCGCGCTGCGCTCGGGCGAGGTGCACTGCCTCCACGGCCCCCCCTACTCGTTCGTCGATGAGCTCGAGCACGACCCGCGCGTGCGCGTCGTCCGTTACCCACAGGCCTCCAACATCTACCTGGGTCTCGACTTTCGGCGCACGGACCTGCATTTCGACGACCTGCGCGTGCGACAGGCGCTCTCGCTCGCGGTCGACCGCGCGGCGATCGTGCGCGACATCTACGGCGGCTACGCGCACGTCACCGCCGGGCCGATCGGGCCGGGCGACGAGTACCACGACCCGAGCGTCGAGTCGCTCGTGCGCCACGACCCCGCCGAGGCCGTCGCGCTGCTCGACGCAGCAGGGCTGCCGCCGGGGGCGGACGGCGTGCGCCTACGCGTCGCCTGCGTCAACCAGGACGACGAGTACCTGCGCGGCGTGGCCGCATCGGTAGCACGCGACCTGCGCGCCGTCGGCGTCGAGCTCGAGCTGCACTTCGCCGAGCCGTTCGCCGCCTTCTACGGCGCGGTCGCGGCGGACGCCCCGAGCTTCATCTCGAAGTGGCTGTGGCAGGACCCGACGGACGCGATCATCGGCTTCTCGGCGACCTGGGGGGCGCCCGAGCCGAACTGGCAGCGCTCGAGCGTGCCCGCGCTGGACGAGGCGTTCCGCGCCTGGCTTCACGCCGGCACGGAGGACGAGCTGCACGCGGCCTCGTCCCGGGCCCAGCACGCGGCCGCAGCGGGCCTCCCGTACATCCCGCTGGTCACGCCCGACGACGTCTTCGTGCACGCGGCGGAGGTCGAAGGCTGGGAGCCGTACGGAGCGAACCTGTACCCCTTCTACGACCGCACGAAGAGAGGCCAAAGTGGACACGAGTAGGCACGCGGGAAAGCGGGTTCTGATCACCGGCGGGGGAAGCGGCTTCGGCCGGGCCACCGCGCTTCGCTTCGCAGAGGAGGGAGCCGCGCACGTCACCATCGTCGACCGGCTCGAGGATCGGCTCGCGCGGGTAACGGCCGAGATCCGCGAGCGCGGGGCGAAGGCCACTGCGGTCGAGGCCGACCTCGGCACCATCGAGGGCTGCGACCGGGCCGTCAGCGAGGCGGTCGCCGCCGCCGGCGGGCTCGACGTGGCGATCTCGAACGCCGCGGCCTGGACCGAGGAGCCCTTCATCGAGATGAAGGACGAGTCGTGGCTCCGGATCATGGCCGTCAACCTGAACGCGGCGTTCGTCATTGGCCAGCGCTCCGCCCGGGCGATGCGGGAGGGCGGCACCGGCGGCTGCCTGCAGTTCACAGCCTCCATCTCCTCGCTGGGCGGCAGCCCGCTGTTCGCCCACTACAACGCGACGAAGGCCGGCATCGTCAACCTGGTCAAGACGACGGCTCTCGAGCTGGTGGGATACGGCATCCGCGTGAACGCGGTCAGCCCGGGTCCGGGCGACACGCAGCAGTCGACCGACATCGTCGGCGAGAAGCTGATGGACAAGTGGCGCCGCGAGGGCTTCCCCGTGGTGCCGCTGGGTCGCCTGGCTGCCGACGTCGACATCGCAGCGGCGCACTCGTTCCTGGCGTCCGCCGAGGCCTCCTACATCACCGGCGTCAACCTGGTCGTCGACGGAGGGCTGACGTCCCACACCTACTCGGTACCGGAGAGCTGAGATGCAACTGAGCGATGAGGTCTACCTGGTCGGCGGCGGGGACTACGGCTTCAACCTGAGCCACCGCCTCGACTGTCACACCTACGTGGTCGACGGCGGCGACGAGCTCGTGCTGATCGACGCCGGCTTCGGCCCGGGAACCGACGAGATCCTGGCCAACATGCAAGGCGACGGGCTCGACCCGACGCGCGTGAGCAGGATCATCGTGACCCACTACCACGCGGACCACGCCGGCGGCTGTGCGGCGATGGCCCGCGCCACGGGGGCGGAGGTCTGGGCGCCGGCCGAGGCAGCGGACGCCATCCGGACGGCCGACGCCGACCGCATCGGCCTGACCTGGGCGCAATCGTTCGGCTTCTACCCGCCGGACTATGTGTGGGAGCCGAGCGAGGTGGCGCACGCGTTCGGCGACGAGGAGCGCATCCCGGCCGGCGGCCTCGAGCTCGAGGCGATCTCCACGCCAGGCCACTGTGACGGCCACTACGTGCTGCGCCTCGCGGGACGCGAACGCAGCTACCTGTTCGCCTCGGACCTGGTGTTCTGGGGCGGTGCGATCATCCTGCAGAACGTACCCGACGCGAATCTCCAGGCCTACGCGGCCTCGATGAATCGTGTCGCCGGCCTCGAGTTCGACGCGCTCCTGCCCGGCCACCACCTGATCTCGATGACCAACGGCAAGCGGCATGTCGAGGCGGCGGCGCGCGACTTCAATCGCATCGGCCTGCCGCGCGACCTCCTGCGCTGATGGACGTGCGCGCCGGGTTTGCGGCGACCGAGATTACGCCGTCCATCGGTTCGGCGATGTCCGGCTATCCCGACGTGCGTCTCGATCTCGACTGGACGCCTGACGCGATGCGGGGCTACGTCGGCCGGCGCCGCCAGGTGAGCGAGGGTGTGCACGACCCCCTCCTCGCGACGGCCGCGGCCTTCGAGGTCGACGGAGTGCGCCTGGTGCTACTCGGGCTGGACACGCTGGCGGTCACGAGCGCATTCACGGAGGCCGTGCGCGACGCACTCGACGTCCCGCGCGAGCGCGTGCTGATCGCGGCATCCCACACGCATGGCGGCCCGGACCTGTTCGCCTGGTGGGAGGGCGACCCGTCGGCAGCCCCCGTGGACGCGACCGTCGAGCGAACTGTCGCCGCCGCCGAGCGTGCCCTGCAGCGCCTCGAGCCGGCGGAGCTCGCCTGGGGCGAGGCCAGCCTCGAGCATGTGTCGGTCAACCGCCGCGACGAGGCCCGCGGGCCGATCGACCCCACCGTCGCGGTCCTGCGGGCGACATCGGCGCGACACGGCGACACCCTCGGCCAGGTGGTCGGCTTCGCCTGCCATCCCGTCACGCTCGACTACGCGAACCTTCTCTTTACCGCCGACTGGGTGGGCGCCATGCGTGGGGCGCTGGCGGCGCTCTACTCGGGCTCGACCACGGTCTTCGTGAACGGCGCGGCCGGCAACCTCAATCCGCGCCGGTTCCCGTTCGAGGAGCGGCTCAACATCTACATGCCGCAGACCGCCGAGAACTACCCGGTCTACTGGGGCGGGTTCGCGGACGCAGCGCGCATCGGGCGCTCGGTGGCGGCGGCCGCGGCGATCGCCTGGGAGCGGGCGGTTCCTCTGGCGCCCGCGCCGCCAGCCGGCCGCCTGGCCGAGGTGCGCCTGCCGCTCAAGCAGGGTGCCGAGCTCACGCAGTACCTCGACTTCATGGCCTTCGCCGACGACTATCGCGCATCGCTTTCAGGGGACGCGCTCCCGAGCGAGGTCCAGCTCGTCACACTCGGGCCGCTGCGCCTGCTCGGCCTTCCCGGCGAGGTCTTCACCGAGATCGGGCTCGAGCTGCGCGTCGCTGCCGGCGAGGGGCCGCTGCTGCTGGCCGGCTACGCGAACGACGACGTGCGCTATGTCATGACCGACGACGCCTACGTGCACGGCCAGTACGAGACGGTGGGCACGCCGCTCGCGGTCGGAAGCGCGGACGTGCTGCGCGAAGCCGCAACGGCGCTGCTTCGCAGCTAGCGGCCAGATGCGTCCGCGGGCTCCGGTGTGGCCGGCGTGTCATCCGGAACTGTCTCGGGCATGGCGAACGGCTCGGCCGACGCGAAGCGGCGCAGCACGTTGCCGGTGATCTGCGAGACGCTGTTCGCGTATCCGTTGCTCGACAGGCTCCCGCACCAGGAGATCGACCCAGGCGCGAACACCGCGCCACCCGCGGGCGTCTCGAAGAACACCATGTCGGCCCGGACGAATGGGCTGACACTGCCGCCGGTCTTTGCGTCGTGCATCAGCGTGTCATCTTGCTGCGCCTGGTACATGTCGGTGTAGTCGGTGGCTCGAGCCACGACGAGCGCGTGGGGCGGCGTCCCGAGCTTTCGGTCGGCGCGGTCGATCTCGGCCCCGCCGGCGGCACCCATGACGAGTCCGGAGTCGCCGATCAGTTCGGCCTCTCCGATGCCCTCGAAGATGAACGCCGCGCGGGGGTCGCGGCTGTCGGGCAGCCGGCGGTAGGGCCGGCTGGCGTCGGAGCCTTGGGCGGAGAAGCCGACACCGACGAGGCGCTGGGGAGGACGTCCGCGGTAGCGCCACTGGCCTCCGAACTCGCCGGTGCCGGCGTGGTGCACCTCGCCGGGCCGGGACGTCCAGGGCCGCGAGCCGACGAGTCCACGCCGGATCTCGATCACGTGGGGGCTGTCCGGGTGGATGGACGTGACCCACCAGAAGCCGTTGCCGCCGAGGTACATGACGCGCCCGCCGCCGTCGAGGTAGGTCTCGAGTGCGTCCAGCATGGCCTCCGTCCAGTACTCGGGATGGGAGCCGGTGACGATGACGCGGTAGCGGGAGAGAAGCTCGGCCCCCTGGGCGTGC
>JBBQTQ010000070.1:0-15286 GCA_038213135.1 Gaiellales bacterium | reverse complement strand
AAGGTCTCGCCACGCGGATCGGCTTCGCGCTGCCGCAGCGAATCCTGCGCGAACACCTGGCCGACTTCCTGCTCGTCTCGGACGACGAGCTGCGCGTGGCTCAGCAGCACATGCTCGAGTGCACCCGCAATCTCGTCGAGTCGGCGGGCTCGGCTCCGCTCGCCGCCGGGCTGCGCCTCCGCGAGCCGCTCGCGGGCAAGCGCGTCGGGCTCGTCGCGAGCGGCGGCAACGTCAGCCTCGACCAGCTCCGCGAGCTGCTTACGTAGGCTTGGCGCGATGGCGCGCCAGTATCCGACGCTGCTCGAGCTGATCGGGGGCTCTCCCATCGTCCGGCTCCAGAAGCTCGGCCGCGAGCTCGGCCCGACCCTCCTCGTCAAGCTCGAGCACCTCAACCCCGGCGGCTCGAACAAGGACCGGATCGGCCTGCGGATGATCGAGACCGCCGAGGCCGACGGGAAGCTCCGCGCGGGCGGGACGATCATCGAGCCGACGTCGGGCAACACCGGCGTCGGGCTCGCCCTCGCCGCGGCGATCAAGGGCTACCGCATGATCTTCGTCGTCCCCGACAAGGTGGCGACCGAGAAGATCGCGCTGCTGCGCGCCTTCGGCGCCGAGGTCGTGATCTGCCCGACCGCCGTCGACCCCGACTCGCCCGAGAGCTACTACTCGGTCTCCGACCGGCTCGCCGAGGAGATCCCAGGCGGCTACAAGCCCGACCAGTACTCGAATCCCGACAACGCAGCCGCCCATTTCCACACGACTGGGCCGGAGATCTGGAAGCAGACGGGCGGCGACCTGAGCGCGGTGATCATCTCGGTCGGCACCGGCGGCTCGATCACCGGCATCGGCCGCTACCTCAAGGAGCAGAACCCCGAGCTGCCGATCGTCGGCGCCGACCCCGAAGGCTCGATCTACTCGGGCGGTGACGTCCACCCCTATCTCGTCGAGGGGATCGGCAAGGACACCTTCCCGGACAGCTTCGACCCGTCCGTCGTGGACGAATACGTGCGGGTCTCCGACCGCGACTCGTTCCTGACCGCCAGACGCCTCGCGCGCGAAGAGGGGATCCTCGCCGGCGGCTCGGCGGGCACGTCCGTCTTCGCCATGCTCGAGGTCGCCAAACGCTACGGGCCCGGTGACACGCTGCTGACGACGACACCAGACGGCGGCCGCGGCTACCTCTCCAAGCTGTACGACGACAAGTGGATGCTCGAGCACGGCTTCCTCGAGCGCCGCTCGCCGCTGCCGACGATCGGCGAGGTGCTCGCGTTCAAGCACTCCACGGACGGCGCTGCGCCCGACCTCGTGCTGTGCGAGTCGCACGAGAAGGTCGGCGCTGCGATCGAGCTGATGCAGCGCTACGGCATCTCACAGCTCCCGGTCGTCCGGAACTCACCCGCCGAGTCGCTGGCGGATGTGATCGGCTCGCTGAACGAGCGCGGCCTGCTCGACAAGGTCTTCCGCAACCCGGATGCGCTCGGCGAGGAGGTGGCGACCGCGATGGAACCGCCGCTCGCCGCGGTCGAGTCGACCGATTCGGTCGAGCAGGTCTACGCCGACCTGAGTGGGCGCAACGCGGCTGTGGTCGTCGTCAGCGCCGGCAAGCCCGCCGCAGTGCTGACTCGGTCGGACCTGCTCGAGTACCTCGCGCTCCACCGGACCTAGGCTCGCGGCAGCGCGTCGATGCGCTGAATCCAGGCCGTCAGGCGCGGACCTGGATCGCGCTGCTCCTCGCGCAGGACAAGGTGGAAGAGCTCGTCGTCGTCCTCGTCCAGGAGCAGCGCGTACTTGAGGAACGGAAACGCGACGAAGTCGGCCGCGGTCACTTCCTCGCCGAAGAGGTAGTCCCGTCCGTCGAGGAGCGCCTCGAACCACGGCAGCCAGGCACGCATCCGTGCGCCGAGCTTGGCGCGATCGCCAGCGCCGGCGATCTCGTTCGGCGGCCGCTTCCAGACGCGGTTGAACCACTCGAGGAAGATGTCGAGCTCGGCCGCCCGGGCAGGATCGACCGGCCAGAGGCGCGGCTCGGGCTGGACGCCCTCGAAGTAGCGGAGGATCTCCGTCGAGTCGACGACCACGCGCTCGCCGTCCACCAGCACCGGCACGAGCGGCTGGCCGCTGACCCGCTCCACCTCGCTCCGGTCGCCGGGCTCGATCCAGACCGACTCGGCGTCGAGTCCCTTGTACGCAAGCGCGAGTGCGACGCGCTCGACGTTGGTCGAGAAGGGAAACCGGTAGAGCCTCACCGCCGGTACCAACGTAGCGAAGACCGGCCGCGTGAATCGCACCCGCGTCGATCAGCGCCTGCCAGCTCCGGGTGGGCTCGTCGAGGCGTCGGCGACCACGAAGACGAGTTCCGCCCGTTCGCCGGGAACGCCGCTCTGGATGAGATCGTTCACGTCCACGTGGAGACAGTCAGCGTCGCAGAGCTCCGGCGCTTTGTCGTCGCCCACCAGGGGTATTCGACGCGCTACCGCCGGGCGAGCGCCACGGACGTCGAGGGGGCAGTCAGGCGGCTCGGCTGCGTCCAGCTCGACTCGATCACGACCGTCGACCGGAGCCACCGGCTGGCGCTAACGTCGCGCCTCGGCAACTACCCGCGCGGGCGCACGGTTGCCAAGCTGCTGCGAGCCGGACGGATCTTCGAGTACTGGGCGCACGAGGCCTGCCTCCTCCCGATCGAGGACTATCCCCTCTTCACGTTCCGCATGGAGGAGTACCGCCACGCACACCCGTGGCACGGGAACGTGAAGGAGCGCCATCCGGAGATCGTCACGCAGGTGCTGGAAGCGATCCGCGAGCGGGGCCCTCTGTCGGCGCGAGCCTTCGAGGGCGAGGGATCGGGCGGGATGTGGAACTGGAAGCCGGCGAAGCAGGTACTGGAGGCGCTCTTCTCGGCGGGCGAGCTGGCGATCGCCTCACGCGAATCGGGCTTTCAGCGGCTCTACGACCTGCCGGAGCGCGTGATCCCGCGGGAGTTGCTCGAGGCGCCTCGTCCGACGGAGCCCGAGTACCGGCGGGCCTCTGCGCTCCGTGCCGTCCGCGGTCGTGGTGGCCTGACGGAGAAGGGGATCTCGGAGCACAGCCGCTTTCCCGGCGGCGTGAAGCTGATCAGGCCGCACGTGGACACGCTGGTCGAGGCAGGGCTTGTGCGACGGGTTGCGGTCGACGATGGAGGGCCGCCGGTCGTCGTGCCGGCCGACAGCGTGCTTCAAGGTCACTCGCCGAGCGGCGGCATCCTCCTCAGCCCCTTCGACAACCTGCTCTGGGACCGCGCGTTCGTCGAGCGGATCTTCGGCTTCCGGCATGTGATCGAGGTGTACAAGCGCGAGCACGAGCGGGTCTACGGCTACTACGTGCTGCCGTTCCTCTACGGCGACCGGCTCGTGGGCCGAGCCGATCTGAAGTCGGATCGCGCGGCCGGCACGCTAGTCGTCCGGGCGTTCCACATCGAGCCTGGGGTCAGGCGCTCAGGCGCCCTGGTAACAGCGTTCGGGAAGGCGCTCGGGCGGCTGGCGCGTTGCCTCGAGCTGGAGCGAGTCGCCCGCTAGCCGGTTTCCGCTTGCGGCCGCTTCTGCTGAAGCTCGTCGAGTGCGCGCTTGCCCAGTTCGCGCATCATCCGAATGGTTTCGTCGACGTGCGCGTTCCAGGCGTCCCGCTCGGCCTTAGTCCTCTTCCTCTTCTTCGCCATCGTCTTCCTCCAGAAGCTCGCGGATGGCCCGAACCTCTTCGAGGATATCGCTCACCGTGAAGATGAATCCGGCGACCTCGTCCCGATGGACAACCGGTTCGCTCGCCACACTGAAATGGTGCCGGTGCGCGAGCAGCTCCGCTAGAGGCCGTTCGGGCCACGGCCGCTAGCATCAGCGCAGATGGACTTCGAGACGAGAGCGATCCACGAGGGCCAGGACCCAGATCCCGCCACCGGCGCGATCACGGTTCCGATCTACCAGACCTCGACCTATGTCCAGGAGGCCGTCGGAGTCCACAAGGGCTACGACTACTCGCGGGTCGCGAACCCGACGCGGACGGCGCTCCAGCTCTGCTTCGCCTCGCTCGAGGGAGCCGAGCACGGGATCGCCTTCTCGTCCGGCCTCGGCGCGATGACGACGATCATGCACCTCGTCCATCCGAGCGAGCGGATCGTCGCGGTCAACGACGTCTACGGCGGCGCCTACCGGATGCTCTCGCAGGTCTACGCGCCGAAGGGCTACGAGATCGAGTTCCTCCCGGCCGAGGAGATCAACACGAACCTCGCCGCGCACCTCGACGAGCGAACGCGGCTCGTCTGGCTCGAGACGCCGACCAATCCGCTGCTGAACGTGATCGACATTCGCGCAGCGACGAAGGCCGCGCGCGCCGCCGGCACGACCACCGTGGTCGACAACACCTTCGCCAGCCCGTACCTGCAGCAGCCCCTCGAGCTCGGGGCCGACATCGTCGTCCACTCCGCGACGAAGTACCTCGGAGGCCACTCCGACCTGATCTCCGGGATCGTCGCCACGAACGATGCGACGCTCGCCGAGCGCCTCTACTTCCTGCAGAAGTCGCTCGGCGCCGTGCCCGGCCCGTTCGACTGCTGGCTCGTCCTGCGCGGACTGAAGACGCTCGCCGTCCGGATGCGCCAGCACTGCGAGAACGCGCGCGCGGTCGCCGGCTTCCTCGCGCAGCACCCGGCCGTCGAGCGCGTCTACTACCCCGGCTTGCCCGACCACCCCGGCCACGAGATCGCGCGCGCGCAGATGCGCGACTTCGGCGGCATGGTCTCGTTCGAGCTTGCCTCCGATGTGGAGGCGATCGCGGTCGCGGGCCGGACGAAGCTCTGGATGCTGGCCGAGAGCCTCGGCGGGGTCGAGTCGCTGATCGAGGTGCCCGCGGCGATGACGCACGCCTCGACGGCCGACGCACCCTTCGGCCCCGAGCCGAGCCTGATCCGGCTCTCGGTCGGGATCGAGTCGGCGGACGATTTGATCGCCGACCTCGAAGCGGCGCTCGTCCGGTCGGCTGCAGCGGCCGGCGCCTAGCTCCACGGTCGCAAACGTGACGCCCGAGCCGATCGACCTGCTCCACATGGGGAGCAAGCGGGTGGTCGCCTCCTATCTCGTCGAGACCGACGACGGGCCGGCGCTCTTCGACTGCGGGCCGTCGAGCTGCATCGACGCGCTGAACGCGGGACTCGCGGCGCGCGGGCTCTCGCTCGGCGACATCCGACATGTGCTGCTCTCGCACATCCATCTGGACCACGCGGGCGCCGCAGGGACGCTGGTGCGCGAGCAGCCGGATCTCCAGGTGCACGTCTCGGAGATCGGCGCGCCGCACCTCGTCGACCCGAGCCGGCTGGAGGCGAGCGCACGGCGCCTGTACGGCGAGCTGTTCGACCCGCTGTGGGGCGAGCTCGCGCCGGTGCCGCAGGAGAACGTCCACGTGGTCGGTGAGCGCGTCCTCGGTCTCGACTGCTTTCCGACGCCCGGCCATGCGTCGCACCATGTCTCCTACCTCCACGATGACGGCACGCTCTACGCGGGCGACGCGGCCGGAGTGCGGATCCTGCCGGGTCGGTTCGTCGTGCCTGCCGCGCCGCCGCCCGACATCGACCTCGAGGCCTGGGAGCGAACCCTCACAGAAATCGAGCGGCGGGATCCCGAGCGACTCGCGCTGATCCACTTCGGCGTTGCGGAGGACGTGGAGGCGCACCTTGCGACGACCCGCACCACGCTCGCCCGCTGGGCCGAGTGGGTCGGAGCCGGCCTCGGCGAGGCCGAGTTCGTGGTGAGAGCAAGAGCCGAGATCGAGGCGGCAGAGCCCACCGACGAGCACGGGCCCTACACGAAGGCCGGCCCGCTCTGGCAGACGTATCGCGGCCTCGAGCGCTACTGGCGCAAGCGGCGCGAAGCCGCCTGAGGCGTCCCGAACGGCCATGACCGGTGACAGTCACCGGTCGCGTCCGAATCAGACGAGGGCGACCGTCTTCTCGGCCCGCTCGTCGCCGAGCACCGGCTCGAGCTTCTGGCGCAGCTCGCCGCTCTGCTCGAGCTCCTCGACGATGTCGGCGCCGCCGATCAGCTCGCCGCGCACGAAGACCTGCGGGATCGTCGGCCAGCCCGAGATCGCCGAGAGCTCCTGGCGAATCGCCGGGTCGGGGAGAATGTCGACGGTCGTGACGGGCGCGCCCGCACGCCGCAGCGCCTCGAGCGCCCGGGCCGAATTGCCGCACATGATCATCTGCGGCGTGCCCTTCATGAAGAGCGCCACCGGCTCGTCCGAGATCACCTTCTGGATCTTCTCGCGCAACTCCGTCATCAGCTTCCTTTCGTCGTGATTCGTAGTTCGTGGATCGTCCCGTCGGCGAGCGGCTCGGCGAGCGCATCGTAGACGAGCCGGTGCTGCTCGACGAGCCCGAGCCCGCCGAAGCGCGCGCTCCGCACCGTCACGTGGAAGTGGTCGCCCGTCCCGGTCCTGTCGACGACCGCAACGTCGTCGCCCGGGAACGCATTTCGCAACAACGCCTCCAGTCGCTCCACGCGACTCAGACTAGCGCGGCGCGCTCGAGCGCTCCCTCGTACGCGCGCAGGTAGTTCGCGACCATCCGCTCCGGCGAGAAGTGCTCCTCGGCGTAGCGGCGCAGCTCGAGTGGGTCGAGCCGGTCGGCCTCCTCGAGCGCCGCGCCCATGACCCGGTAGTCGTCGACGATGATCCCGCTGCGCCCGTGCTCGATCACCTCCGGCACAGCGCCCCAGCGCGTGGCGATCACTGGCGTGCCGCACGCCATCGACTCGATCATGACGAGTCCGAACGGCTCCTCCCACTCGATCGGGAACAGCGTCGCGCGCGCGTCCTGCAGCAGCTCCACCTTCTCGCCGTGCGTCACCTCGCCGAGGTACTCGATCTGCGAGCCGAGGTGCGGCGCGACGAACTCGTCGAAGTACTGGCGCTCCATCGGCTCGCGATTCTTGCCGGCGATCTTCAGCGGCAGCCCGGCCGTGATCGCGACGGCGATCGCCCGGTGGCAGCCCTTGTCCGGGCTCATCCGGCCGAGGAAGAGGAGGTAGTCGCCGCGGTGCGGCTGGACCGGGTAGAGCGAGAAGTCGAGCGCGTTCGGGCAGTTGGCGACCCACGGCAGGTGCGGCTTCGGCTTGCGCTGGTTGAGCGATACGGAGATGAAGCCGATCCGGGGCGCCGCCCGTGCGATCTGCTCGTAGATCTCGCCGCCCTCCGAGTCCATCGGGCCGTGCACGGTGTGCAGGACCGGCGTCTCGACGAGGCCACCGATCACCGCCGACGGGAGGCCCGAGTGGTCGTTGATCACGTCGAAGTCGTGCGCCCGCTCGTAGCAGTGCAGGCAGTGCCGGATCTCGGGCAGCGTCTGCCCGATCCGCTCGCTCGGCGCGGTCGCGTAGATCGCATCGAGCTTGGCCTTCGTCTTCGAGTCGCCTGAGGCGAAGAGCGTCACGTCGTGGCCGGCGTCGACGAGTCCGTCCGCGAGCAGCCAGACGACCCACTCGATCCCGCCGTAGCCCGTCGGCGGCACCGGGAACCAGACCGGGCTGATGACCGCGACTCTCAGCGGGGCGTCACCTCGACCCGTCCGCCGGCCAGCTCGACGTCCCACAGCCGGCCGAACGCGTGCACGCCCGCCAGCGACAGCCCGCCGGCCCACTCCGGCAGCGCCGGCGCGACCGAGGTGAGCACTTCCTCCTCCCGGTCGGGGCTGAGCCCGAGCAGCACCTGCAGGAGCAGGATCGGTGTTCCCGCGGCCCAGGCCTGCGGCCGGGCGGCCGTCGGATAGGCGATCGGGAACGGCCCCTCCGAGCGCGGCAGCCCGGCGAACACCTCGGGGAGCGCGTGCCCGAGATGAGCGGTCGCGTCGAACAGCTGCCGCACGATCTGTAGCGCCTCCGCCCAGCGCTCATAGCGCGCGAGGCCGAGCGCGATCAGGGAGTTGTCGTGCGGCCAGACCGTGCCGTTGTGGTAGCTGAGCGGGTTGTAGGCCGCGTCCGCGTCGGACATCGTCCGCACGCCCCAGCCCGACCAGAGCGAGTCGCCCATCAGTGCCGCAACGACGGCGTCGACGCGCTCGTCCGGGACGATGCCGCTCCAGAGCAGCTGGCCGATGTTCGAGCAGAGCGAGTCGACCCGGCGCTTCTTTCCGTCGAGCGCGAGCGCGTAGTAACCGCCCCGCTCCTCGACCCAGAACGCATCGTCGAAACGCCTTTGCAGCGCCGCCGCCTCCCTGTCGAGCCGCTCCGCGAGCGCTTCGTCGCCCCAGACCGCCCGCGCGATCTCCGCCAGCCGTCGCTTCGCATCGTAGGCGTACCCCTGCACCTCGCACGGCGCGATCGGCCCGACCGCCTGCCGCCCGTCCGAGAAGCGCTGCGAGTCGCCCGAGTCCTTCCACGACTGGTTCTCGAGGCCGTTCGGCGCCCGCCGGTCGTACTCGAGGAAGCCGTCGCCGTCGCGATCGCCCGAGCGGTCGATCCACTCGAGCGCGCGGAGCGCAGGCTCCTTCAACCCCGTTACGAAGGCGTCGTCTCCCGTCCAGCGCCAGACCTCGGAGAGCAGAACGAGGTAGAGCGGGGTCGCGTCGAGGGTGCCGTAGTAGCGGGCGAACCAGCTCTTCGCCGCCTTGCCGTGACGGACCTCGTGGACGATCTTGCCGGCTTCGGCGTCGATCGAGGGATCGTCCTCGCGCGCCTGCAGCACCGCCAGCACCTCGAGCGCGTTCCGCGCGAGCTCGGGCCCGAGCAGCAGCGTCTGGACGCCGGTGATCAGCGTGTCGCGGCCGAAGACGGTCATGAACCACGGCATCCCGGCTGCGGGAAGCTGCCCGTGCGACTCGCGGATCCGCAGCGAGGCGAGATCCGCGACGGAGCGGTCGATCGCATGACCGAGCGTGTCCCAGTCGGCACGGAGCTGCGGCACGCGCATGTGCCAGGCCTTCAAGGACTCCCGGACGTGCACGAGCTCCTCGCCGAAGCGGCGCTCCGCGACGTCGCGCGTGACGACGTCCCCGTTCAGCGACGGGACGACGTCGACGCACAGATCCCAGCGCTCGCGCGGCTCGAGGTCGATCTCGTACGTCACCGACCCGCGCGTGACCTCGCCGGGCCGCGAGAGGATCACCTGCGTCCGGGCGAGTGAGACCTCGTCCAGGAGCACGAACTGGTTGTCGTCGCGGTCGTAGCGCGCGTCCACGAGCGGCGGCAGCTCGGTGGGCGAGGCCGGGTCGCCGAGCGCGAAATCGTGCGACTTGACCGCGAAGATGTCCGCGAAGTCGGAGCCGAACTCGAGCTCGAGCTGGAAGGAGACGGGCCGCCCGCTCTGGTTCTGGACGGTCATCTGGTCCTGCATCGCCTCGCCCACGAAGCGCTTGCGCATGATCGAGAGCGTGTCCTGCGCGAGTCCGTTCCCGGGCGCGTTGCGCAGGAAGAACGCGGCCGAGAAGTACTCGACGCGGTCGGACGAGAGCAGCAACGGCCGGTGGCCGTTCACGGTCAGCTTCAGCAGCGACAGGAAGCGCGTGTCGCTGGCGAAGAAGCCGCTCGTCTTCTCGCCGACGTCGCCGCGGTCGTCGCAGATGCAGAACGTCGAGCCTTCGAGGATCGTGAGTGCCATTACTCCCTGTGGATGCGCGCTCCGGAGGACTGACTGAGCGCCATCACGACGATCTCGTCGACGTTGACGTGCAGCGCCCGGGTCAGCGCGAACAGTATGCAATCCGCGATGTCGTCGGCCTGGAGCGGCCCGTGCGGAACGCCCTCGTAGACCGCCGCCGCCTTCTCCTCGTCGCCGCGGAACCGCACACGGGAGAAGTCGGTCTCCGCCAGGCCGGGCTCGATGTTCGTGATGCGGATCGGGCGGCCGAGCAGATCCTCGCGCAGCGCGCGCGTGAACCCGTGCACGGCGAACTTGGACGTCACGTAGAGAGAGCCGTTCGGGTAGGCCCAGATGCCGGCCACCGAGCCGAGGTTGACGATGTGCCCGCCGTCGCGGATGTGCGGCAGGACGAGCCGAGTCATGCGGATCAGCCCGTGGACGTTCGTCTCGAGCACGGTCTCCTCGTCTTCCTCGTTCGACTCGTCGAACGGCGCCCGGCCGAGGGCGAGGCCCGCGTTGTTGACCAGGACGTCGACGCCGCCGCCGAGCTCGCCGACCGCCCACTCGGCGAAGCGCTCGCAGCTCTCCACGTCGGTGACGTCCAGCTCGTGCGAGTGGTCGGCGTCGATCCGGTCGACGCGGCGAGCACCGCCTGCCACGACCACGCCTGCCGCCCGCAGAGCCCTCGTCGTCGCCGCACCGAAGCCGCTCGAGGCGCCTGTGACGATCGCCGTCTTGCCTGCCAGGCTTAGCGAGGCCACTTGCTCAGGGTAACGAGGCCCCCGGAGGTGCCGGCAGCGTGGTCGACCTGCAGAGTCGTGTGGTCGAGGTGAAACCGCTCGGCGAGCATCGCCTCCAGATCCCGCCTGAGCGAGTGGCAGTCCGCTCCGGGCTCGACGAGGACGTGCGCGGAGAGCGCCGGGAAACCGCTGCCGACCGCCCAGACGTGCAGGTCGTGCGCCTCGACGACACCCGGCACGGCGACAATCGCGCGCCCGACGGTCGTCGGATCGATCTCGGCCGGCGCCACCTCGAGGAAGATCCGCCCGGAATCCCGGAGCAGCCCGTAGGCGGCCCAGAGCATCAGCGCCGCGACCGCGAGACTCGCGATCGGGTCGACGCGGTTCCAGCCGGTTGCCAGGATCAGGCCGCCCGCGATCGCCGTCCCGACGAACGCAGCGAGGTCGGTCGCGACGTGCACGAGCGCGCCGCGGACGTTGATGCTGTCGCGGTCGGCGCGCCGCAGCAGCGCCGTCGCGGCAAGGTTGACGGCGACGCCGCCGAGCGCCACCGCGACGACCACCGTCCCGTGCACGCCCGCCGGCGTGACGAGGCGCCGGATCGCCGAATACACGATCCAGGCCGCGGCGAGTACGAGCGTGATCCCGTTCGCCTGCGCCGCGAGCACCTCGACGCGCAGGAAGCCGAACGTCCAACGTCCGCCCGCGGGTCGCGACGCGAGCGACGCAGCGACGAGCGCGAAGACGAGCGCCCCCGCGTCGGTGACCATGTGCCCGGCGTCGGCCAGGAGCGCCAGCGAATGCGCGAGCAGGCCCGCAACGAGCTCGCCGACCATGAAGATTGCGATCAGAGCCAGCGCGCCGGCGAGCGCGCGCCGGTCGGTGCTCGCGCGCGAGTAATGGTGGTGAGAGTGGTCGTGCACCGAAGTCAGGCTAACTCGCAGCCCCAAAACGGCGTCTAATCCGTACGGTGCCCGTGGCTAGACTCTGGCGATGAACGCGGCGAACGAGGCGGCGCCTCTGCTTCGTACGCGCGAGGAGGGCCGCGCGCTCAGCCTCCAGTGGCGGACTCTGTCCCGCGCCGCCACCATCGTCGCTCTCGTCTCCAGCCCGGCCGTCGCCGTCTACGTGCACCACCAGACGAAGTGGGGCTGGTTGCCGTCCATGGGCGCCGCGCTCGCCGGCGTCGTCGTCTTCCGCGGCATGCTCGACCTCCTCTTCCGGAAGTTCATTCCCTGGCCGACGCTCTTCGGCGTCGAGGACCGGGAACTGGTCGAGGAGGACGTGGTCAACCGCCGCCGCGCCTGGCACTGGCATTGGTGGCTGATGTTCGCGATCGGGCTCCTGCTCCTGAACACACTCTTCTGGGTCATCTTCAACGCGAGCGGCACCCACGTCTCCTGGGCGGGTTCGCCGGCGCGGATGGGGAACAAGCTCCATAACGTCCTCCCGCTCCTCGGGATCCTGCCCTTCTACTTCCTCTTCAACTTCCTGATCTTCATGGGGCCGATGCTGCTCATGGGCATCTCCCAGATCCGCGGCTTCGAGCCGGGCGACGCCGACTGGGGCGTCAAGCTCGACGACGTCCGCGGCCAGGCCGAAGCCAAGGAGGAGGTGCGCCGCGTCGTCAACCTCTGGCAGGCCGGCCAGGCGTTCGAGAAGGCGGGCGGCAAACGGGAACGTGGGCTGCTCTTCCTCGGTGCGCCCGGCACCGGTAAGACGATGCTCGCGAAGGCGATCGCGACCGGCTTCAACTCGCCGATCGTGACGATCCCGGGCTCGGGCTTTGCGCAGACGTTCATCGGCATGGACGCGGTGATCGTCCGCTGGCTCGCCTGGAAGGCCAAGCGCCTGGCCCGCAAGTGGGGCGGCCAGTGCATCGTCTTCATCGACGAGATCGATGCCGTCGGCATGCGGCGCTCGGCTCTCGGGGCGCCGACCGGGCGCATGGCGCCGCCAGACATCCACGACCACCTGTTCTTCGGTCCCTGGGGCGCGCTGAATCCCTCGGGCGACCTGATTCTCGAAACGCGAGCCTGGCGAGAAAGGCTCTTCGCCTACCGAGAGCCGCCTCGCCCACGGCCCAGCCTCGCCGCTCGCCTGAACGCCAGGGTCGACCAGGCCTTTCCCGGCATGTTCGGGGGAGGGGGAGGCCAGCTCGCGCTGAACCAGCTGCTCGTCGTCATGGACGGCATCGACAACCCCCGGCTGAGCCGCCGGCTGGTCGTGAACAAGGTCAACAAGTGGCTCGACGCCTCGTACTTCGCTCCGCGCCAGCTCGGCGGCGTCAGGCTCCGGCTCCCGCACGCGCGGCCTTCGAGCAACCAGATCTACTTCATCGGCGCGACCAATGTGCCGCTCGAAGCGCTCGACCCGGCCCTCACCCGGCCAGGGCGAATGGGCCGCCACGTCCACTTCCGGACGCCGACGAAAAAGGACCGCGAGGACGTGTTCGACCTCTACCTCGCGAAGGTCGACCACGATCCCGAGCTCGACAGGCCGGAGCGGCGCGACGAGCTGGCGCGGATCACGTCGGGCTACTCGCCGGCGATGATCGACCAGGTCTGCTCGATGGCGCTGACCTACGCGCACCACGACCTGAAGGAGCGCTTCGAGTGGGAGCACATCGTCGAGGCGATGACGACCGTCGAGTCGGGCACCGCAATCGGCGTGCAGTACATCCCCGAGGAAACGCGCGCGGTCGCGATCCACGAGGCCGGTCACGCCGCCTGCGGTCACCTCTTCCTGAAGGGCGCCGAGTCGACCCGGCTCTCGATCAAGATGCGCGGCGGCTCGCTCGGCCACCACCAGGCGAGCGAGAAGGAGGAGCGCTTCAGCCGCTGGCGCAGCGAGGAGATGGCCTACCTCGTCTGGACGCTCGGCGCGATGGCGGCGGAGCATGTCTTCTACGGCGAGACCGGCAACGGCGTCGGCGGCGACCTCGCCAGCGCGACCTACCGAGCGGCCTACATGGTCGGCCTCTCAGGGATGGGCCCGACGAGGATCGAGCTGAACGGCCACTACAAGACCGATGCGCAGCGCGAGCTCGCCGTCCGGCGGATGAAGAAGCGCTTCCAGGACATCGGCAATCAGCTGCTGAACCGCGCCAGCGGCGACTTCCAGCACGATGCCGTCGCCTCGGTGCTCTCCGACCGCTTCAAGCGCAACGTGGCCTCGGAGATCATGGGCCAGGCGTACGTCGAGGCCTACAACACCGTCCGCGCGAACAAGCCCGCCGTCGAGCGGATCGCGGAGACCCTGACCGAGCGCCAGGAGCTGTACGGCAACGAGCTCGTGGCTCTGCTCGACGCGCAGCACCTCAAGAAGCCCGAGCTCGACCTGACCGAGGAGGAGACGTGGCCGACACTGTGAGCAGCGAGCCCGTGGTCATCCCGACCGTGACGCCGCAGAACAGGCCGCCGCGCGCGCTCCAGCGGCGGTTCGTCGCCGCATACCTGATCCTCGCGACCCTGCTGGGCGGCGCCGCCGGGCTCTTCGTCGTCTACCTCGGCGACTCGGGGGCCAGCGGTAGCAGCTCGAAGTGGTCGACCTGGCGGCCGACCGCGTCCGGCTCGGAGGGCCTGAAGCAGATCGCCACCCATGTCGCCGGGCGCTACCGGCTCGCGAGCGGCAACCAGCTCGTCGGCGTGATCGCCGGGAAGCCGCAGGTGCAGAACATCCCGATCACGGCGATCGCGATCAAGGGCCAGAGCGGGGCCGGCACCCAGAACGGGATCCGGATCTTCACGACCAAGGCCGGCGCGATGTACACGCTTTGCGGGCTCGGGAACCAGTGCTCGATCCTGGCGGGGACCGGCGGGCTCTCTCAGGCGGCCGAGCGTGGGAAGCTGCTCCTGCTCGAGTCGCTCGAGCTCGCCCTCTACACGTTCAAGTACGAGGGCTCGGATGCCTTCATCGCCCTCGTGCCGCCGCCGCCGCCCGGTCTCGTCCCCGACTCCGTGCGCAAGAAGCTGCTGCGCCGCGCCGTCGTGCTCCAGCCGAGCGACGTGAAGCCACTTCTCGACAAGCCGCTCGGCGAGACGCTCGACCCGACCGGCAAGATCTCGGCAGGCAAGCTCGACCTCGGCGAGTCGGCGATCGTCGCCCGCGTCGGCTCGGGTCACTTCTTCACGTACGAGTACCAGCAGATCCCCGACGGCACCGTCGTGCTCGTCCTCACCCCGCTCCAGGCCTGAGCCACCCCGCGCTCGAGCGCGCTCGCTCCCGGCTCGACCGGCTCGACCTCTACCCACGGCCGGTCAGGACTGCCCAGGTGCGGATCTGGACGGTGCCGCTGCTCTTCCGGCTGCCGTGGTTCCGCCGCTTCGACGGCTACTCGGCCTGGAACACGATCCTGCTGCGCGAGCCGCCCGACCAGGCCGGCGACGACCTGATCACGCACGAGCTCTGTCACGTCTGGCAGATGCAGCACCGGCCGCTCGCGATGCCGCTCTCGTACCTCCGCACCGGCTACGAGAGGAACCCCTACGAGCTGGAAGCGCGGCTTGCGGTGGCGCAGACTCTCGACTCGTGAGGATCGCTCCGCCGCCGCGCTCGTGCTGCTGCTGGTGGCGCCTGCTAATCCGGACCAAACCGGCCGCCGAGACCTTCCTCTACGGCCTTTCGCACCGCAATCCAGCAGGTTCGCGGGTCACGTCGGTAGAAGTGGTGTAACGGCGCCTACGGCTGCCGAGCGAAGGTAGTTCGGCCACCGCGGGCTCCAGACTCGTCGGTTCAACCACGAATCGATGAGAGGAGCACCACGATGGCCGAGGAGGCAAGGATGACTGTTGCGGATGTCGTTGCCAACGTGCTCGCCGGCGAGCACGGCGACTTCGTCCGCGAGGCGGTCGCGATCGTCGCGCGCGAGTTGATGGAGGCCGAGGTGTCGGTCGAGATCGGCGCCGGCCGCGGCGAGGTGTCGACCGAGCGGCTGACGCATCGCAACGGCT
>JBBQTQ010000069.1:0-15458 GCA_038213135.1 Gaiellales bacterium | reverse complement strand
ACCGGCTGGCCTTCGATCCGGAATACGCGCGCTTCTCGCCGGGCCTGCTCTGCACGCTGGCAACCCTCGAAGGCGCGACGGGCATCCGGCGCGTCGAGTTCCTCGGCGGGGCGGAGGACTACAAGCTGCAGCTGATGGACGGCTTCGAGCCGCTCTTCCAGGCGGTCGGGCTTGCGAGCGGGCTGCGCGGCCGGCTCTATGCAGCCGCCCGGCTCGGCACGATCCGCGCGCGCGTCCGGCTGCGGCGCTCGGAACCCCTGCGGCGGCTCTACGTCGACGGACTGGGAGCCCGGGCGCGGATCGCCCGCTCGTAGAGATGCTCGTACTCGGAGACCATCGTGTCGACGGAGCAGCGCTCCTCGACCAGCGCCTTCGCGGCTTTGCTCAGGCGCGCGGCGAGCTCGCGGTCGTCGAGGACATGCCCGATCGCGGCGGCGAGCGCGGAGGGGTTCCGCGGCGGCACGAGCAGCCCAGTGACGCCTTCGCTGACAAGGTCGCGCACGCCCAGCAGGTCGGTCGAGACGACCGGGCAGCCAAGCTTCATCGCCTCGATCACGACGAGCGGCAGCGCCTCCCGGTCGGAGCTGAGCGCGAAGCAGTCCGCGGCATGCATCAGGTCGTAGACGTCGTGGCGCTCGCCGGTGATCTCGGCGACGTCCTGCAGCCCGAGCGTCGCGATTCGCGCCTTCAGCTCGTCCTCGAGCGGCCCGTAGCCGACGATGAGCGCACGCAGCCGCGGTCTTCGCGGGGCAAGCTCAGCGAGCGCGTCGAGCAACAGCAACTGGTTCTTCTCGACCATGTAGCGGCCGACGGTCACGACGAGCTCGGAGTCCTCCGCGCCGAACTCGCGGCGGACTGCCTCGGCCGGACGAGCCGCTTCGGCCTCCACGGCGTTGTAGATCGTCACCGCGTTGGTGAGGCCGGCCTCGCGCAGCGACTCCGTCACCGCAGGACCGACACCGACCACGACGTCCGAGAAGCGGGCGAGCACCCAGGCGGCGCGTTCGAACTGCTCCGGCGGCACCCCGTGGTAGGTCGTGACGATCGCTGTGCCCGGCAGGCGGGCGAGCCTTCGGGCGACTCCGGCGACCGCCGCGGCGGCCGGGTTGTGGGCGTGGACGAGCGCCGGTCGCTCGCGGCGCAGCACGCGCGAAAGAGCGAACGCGGAGTGCACGAGGCGAGCCGGCCGGGCGCGCGGGCGGGGGATCTCGACGAGCGGCACTCCGGCAGCCCGCAGCTCTTCGGCGAACGGCTCTCCGCCGCTCGAACAGACAGCGACGTGCGCTCCTCGTCGCTGCAACGCGATCGTAAGCAGCGTCGCCACACGCTCGAGGCCGCCGTAGCGCAGGTAGGGAATCACCTGCACGAGCCGAAGCTCGTTCACGAGCGCGAGCGCCTATGAAGATCGCATACGTCTGCTACTGGAACCTGCAGGCCGGCGACGGCGTCGCGAAGAAGATCCGCACGCACGTCGAGACCTGGCGCGCGGCAGGCCACGAGGTCGAGCTGTTCGACCTGGCGCCGTGCCCTCTGCCCAGACGCTGGGCGGCGACCGCGCGGGTCGTCCGGGACGTCCTGGACTGGCAGCCCGAGGTCGCGTACCTCCGCTACGACCTCTTCCTGCCGCCGATCAAGCGGCTGCTCGAGCGCGTCCCGGTCGTAGTCGAGGCGAACTCGTTCGACCGGGGCGAGCTGCGGCTGCACTCGGCGCGCGCTTCCCTGTACGGGGAGCTGAGCCGCAGGATGCTGCTCGGCGGTGCCGCCGGAGTCGTCTGCGTCTCGCAGGAGCTCGGCGATCTGCTGCGGCCCTGCGGCAAGCCGATCGAGGTGATCCCCAACAGCGTCGACCTCGCGGCGATGGTTGCGACGCCCGCGCCCCACAACGAGCACCCTCGCCTCATTTACGCGGGCAACACCCATCAAGCCTGGCAGGGCCTCGACAAGCTCTGCGAGCTCGCCCGCCTGCTGCCGGAGTGGCAGTTCGACATCGTGGGCTGGAAGGTGGCGGGGCTGCAGAACGCTCCTGCGAACGTCGAGGTTCACGGCTTCCTGCCGCAGGAGTCGTACGCACCGCTCTTCGCGGCGGCCGACGTGGCCGTGGGGCAGCTCGCGCTGCACCGGCGTGGGGTTGCGGAGAACTCCCCTTTGAAGGTGCGCGAGTACCTCGCCAACGGGTTGCCCGTAATCAGCGGCCATCGAGATCCGGACTTTCCCTCGCCGGAGCCGTGGTTCCTGCTGCGCCTGCCGAACAACGAGGAGAACGTCCGCCGCAACGTCGAGCGCATCCGCGACTTCGTCGAGCGCGTGCGTGGGCGCCGCGTCTCTCACGGAGAGATAGCGCACCTCGACGTGCGCGAGAAAGAGGCGGCCCGGCTGCGGTTCATGGAGCGCATCCTGGCGGACGCTAAGGCATGTGCGGCCTAGCCGGGATCGTCGACCTCGGCGGCCCCGTCGAGGACGACCGCATCGCGGCGATGGGCCGTGCGCTCGCCCACCGCGGGCCTGACGACGAGGGGTTCTTCGGCGGCCCCGGAGTCGCGCTCGTCTTCCGCCGGCTCTCGATCATCGATCTCTCGGAGGCCGGCCATCAGCCGATGAGCGACGCCGAGGGTCGTTATGTCCTGCTGCACAACGGCGAGGTCTACAACTACCGCGAGCTGCGGCGCGAGCTCGAGGGGCTGGGACACAGCTTCCGGAGCGCGACCGACACAGAGGTGATCCTCGAGGCCTACCGCGAGTGGGGCGAGGCCTGCGTCGAGCGCTTCCGCGGCATGTGGGCGTTCGTGGTCTGGGACACGCGCGAGCGAAGGCTTTTCTGCTCGCGAGACCGGTTCGGGATCAAGCCGTTCTTCTACCGGCTCGACGGGCAGGAGCTCGTCTTCGCGAGCGAGCTGAAGGCATTCCGCGCGGCGGGCGTCCAGCTGGCGGCGAATCCGAGCGCGGTGCGCGACTTCCTCGCGCTCGGGCTGCTCGACCACCGCGAGGAGACCTTTTTCGCCGGAATCCGGCAGCTCCTGCCGGCTCACAACCTGGTCTTCGACGGCGGCGGGATGCGAATCTCGCGCTACTGGCAGCTCGAGCGGCGCGAGCCACCCGCGGATCCGGCCGCAGCCGTGCGCGAGGCGTTCCTCGAGTCCGTCGACCTCCACCTGCGCAGCGACGTTCCCGTCGGGACCGCACTCTCCGGCGGGCTCGACTCCTCCGCGATCGTCGGTGCCGTCGCCGAGCACGGGCAACGAGGTCAGCCGACCTTCACCGTCTACTTCGAGGACGCGAAGACCGACGAGCGACCCTTCGCCGAAGCGGTCGTCGAGCGGGCCGGCGCCAGCCCGCACTGGGTGACCTTCTCCGAGGACGACCTTGCCCGCGATCTGCCCGCGATCGTCGAGACGCTCGAGGAGCCCTTCGCCGGCACGAGCAACGCGGCGCACTGGTACGTCATGCGCGCGGCGCACGAGGCGGGGATGAAGGTGATGCTCGACGGCCAGGGGGGCGACGAGGTGTTCGCCGGCTATCCCACGTACTTCCGCTCGCGCTTCGCAGACCTCCTGGCGGCCGGGCGTGTGGCCGAGCTCGCCGCCGAGGCGAAGGCATATCGCTCGGTGCACCGCGGGTCGCTGGCGCACGTCGCCTCGACGGTCGCGAGCCCCTTCTTCCCGCGCGGCCTGACGAGTCGCGCGCGCGCCCGCTTGACCGGCGCGAGCAGCCTGCTGCACGACGACCTCGGCCCGGCACCTGCGGCCCCCGGCACGAACGGATCGGTCTTCCCGGACCGGCTGCGGCGGCGTCTGGAGCAGATGCTCGTCGCCGAGCACCTGCCACAGATGCTCCGCTACGAGGACCGCAACTCGATGGCCCACTCCATCGAGGCGCGGGTGCCGTTCCTCGACCACAAGCTCGTCGAGCTCGTCTTCTCGCTCGACGGCGGCGAGCTGATCCGCCGGGGGCGGACGAAGGACGTGCTCCGCCGCGCGGTCGCCGACCTACTGCCGCCCGTCGTGCGCGACCGCACGGACAAGCTCGGCTTCCCGACACCGCAGGGCCGCTGGTTCCGCGGCCGGATCGGCGAGCTCTCAGGCGAGGTCTTCGGCTCACCGGAGTTCCGGCAGCGGGGTTTCGTCGACCCGGCTGCAGCACGTTCGCGCCTGGCTGCGGTTCGCGACGGCCGCCCGTCGCAGGCTCCGGAGCTCTGGCGCGCGCTCAGCCTGGAGCTGTGGGCGCGGGCTTTCCTCGCCGCTTGAGCGCTCGCGGGTACGCGGCGAAGTCGGCGCGGGTCGGGACGATCAGGCGGCGTAGCGGGATCTCCGCGACCCGCGAGAGCACGACGAGCGAGAGCGTGCCGAAGACCGTGTAGGTGACGAGCGAGGCGATCGCGGCACCGACGAGGCCGAACGGCGGAATCAGCGCCAGGTCGAGCCCGATCGTCACGGCCAGCGCGATCCCGGCGACCGCTGAAGAGGCACCCGGCTTACCACGGCCGCGGAGTGCTCCGGCCACGACGCCTCCCGTGCCCTGGAACCACATCCCGGGCAGGATGATCAGCATCGGCAGCAGCGCTGCGCGGAAGGCCGGCCCGAACGCGAAGAGGATGACGACCGTCCCGAAGGCTGCGTTGCCGAGCACTGCAACCAGCGAGAGGATCCCGTGGTGGCGAAGCGCCGTCACCGTCGTCTCCTCCTGCCGCGCGTCGCCCTCGAAGCGCGTGACGAGCGGCAGGACGCTGCCCTGGAAAGCGATCCCGACGACCAGCACGAGCTCGGCGACGACCTCCGCGATGAAGTAGTGGCCCACGCTCGCCAGCGGCACGAAGAACTGGAGGATCAGGATGTCGAGCCGTGCGTTGCCGACCTGGAACATCCAGCCGAGCTGGACGCGCCCGCCATAGCCGAGCATCCGCCGGAAGAGCGCGAGGTCGAGCCGGGGCCGTGCGTCGCGCGAGGCGATCCAGACCGAGCCGGCCACGATCACCGCCGAGCCGGAGAGCGTGGCGATCATCGCGCCCTCGACCCCGAGACCGAGCGCGCCGACGAGCAGCACCGAGAGCAGCAGCACCGCGAGCCGTGAGAGCACGCGCAGCAGGTTCAGGAGGCCGAAGCGGAGCCGGGCGTAGAGCTGGTTGTGCGTCGCGAAGTCGAGGAACATCGCAGCGATCAGGCCGCCGGCGAGCGCCCAGGTCGCGCCGCCGCGACCGTGCGCGAGCGCCTGCGAGATCGGCCCCCGCAGCCACCAGAAGAGTGGCACGAAGACCAGAGCGAGCCCGGCGCCGAAGGCGAGCGAGTTGCCGAGCACGGCGCCGCGATCGGCGTCCCGGCGGCTGGCGAAGTAGAGCGCCGCGTACGTCAGCCCGAACGAGACGACCGCCAGCGAGATCCCGGCGAGCTCGATCATGATCGCCAGAACGCCCCGGCCGGACGGGCCGAGCCAGCGCGCGGTCACGACCGAAGCAGCGAAGCCAAGGAGGAGCGCCCCCGCCTGCCCGATAATGTTCAGCGTGACGGAGCGAGCGAGCAGCCCGTGACGCGCCGGCGGGACCGCGGCAAGCTCGGGCCGGCCGGGCCCGGGTTCTACGGCGTGAAGAGCACTGCTACTCATGCGCGCTCTCTCATCTGGCGCGCTCGCGGCGCTCCGGTCAAGCCCGGCCTACGCATCCTCTTCTACCACCGGGTCTCGGACGAGCGGGACGAGCTCGCCGTCACCCCCGTCGCTTTCGCCAAGCAGATGGAGTCGCTCGCCGGAGAGGGTTACCGCGCCCTGGAGGTCGAGTCGGCGCTGGCGGCGGAGGGCAAGGTCGTCGGTCTCTGCTTCGACGACGGCTACGCGGACATCGAGACCGCCCTGCCCGTCCTTGCCCGCCACGGCTTCACGGCGAGCGTCTTCGTCTCGACCGGGGTCGTCGACGGCAATGCGCGCCTCGCCTGGTACGAGCGCCAGCCGCCGCTGCTCTCGTGGGAGCGAATCGGCGAGCTCGACGGCGATGTCCTCCGCTTCGCGGCCCACACGATCACTCACCCCAACCTGCTCCTCCTCTCCGACACCGCCGCCCGGGAGGAGATTCAGGGCGGCAAACGGCAGCTCGAGGAGCGACTGGAGCGCGAGGTCGCGGCGTTCTGCTACCCGGCGGGCCTGTTCGGCGCGAGGGAGCGCGCGCTCGTCGAGGAGGCGGGGTTCCGGGTCGCCTGCTCCTCCGAGCCGGGCGCGAACACGCCCGCGACCGACCGGCTCGCCCTGCGGCGCATCCAGATCGACGCGCGCGACGGGCTGCTCGACTTCAGGGCGAAGGTCTCGGGTGCTCATGACTCGCCGCTGCCGGGCCGGGCGCTCTACCGCCGGCTGCGGTACTCCACGAGCAGCCGCTCGTAGAGATCGAGGTGGGCCTGCTGGAAGGCGGGCAGGTCGAACTCGGCCTCGGCGCGGGCGCGACCGGCGCTGCCCATCCGGCGGCGGAGATCGGGGTCGGCGATCAGCTTGCCGAGCGCCTCGCCGAGCGCCTCCTCGTCACGCGAGGGGACGAGGAAGCCGGTCTCGCCGTCTGCGACCAGCTCGGGGACGCCGCCCACGGCCGAGGCCACAACGGGCAGCCCGGCCGCCATCGCCTCGAGCACGGCGAGCGGTAGTCCTTCAGAGGTCGTGGAGAGCACGAATGCATCCGAGACCGCGAGCAGCTCGGGCACGTCGTCGCGATTGCCGGCCAGCTCGAGGACGCCGTTCGCGGTCTCGGCGATCTTCTCGCGGTCGGGGCCGTCGCCGACGACCAGCGCCTCGAAGCTCTCGCGGGGCAGTCGTCGCAGCGCGCCCGCGAACGTGATGAAGTCCTTCGGCCACTGCAGCCTGCCGACGCTGATCAGGTGCGTCCGGCCGTTCTCCGAGCCGGGGCCCGGGCGAAAGCGGTGAACGTCGACGGCGTTGTGGATCACGACCGAGCGGTCGGGTCGGCAGGTCTCCGCGGCGAGCCCGCGCCGCAACTCCTCGTGGGAAACGCAGATCACCTGGGTCGCGAGGACGCGGATCAGGCGCCCGACGCGCCGGAGGATCCGGGAGCGCAGCCAGCCGTCGAACGTGAAGAAGGCCCAGCCGTTGACCGTGAAGACGCGGATCCGGACGCCGGTCAGCGCTGCAGCCAGGGAGCCCAGGATTCCCGCCTTCGAGCTGTTTAGGTGGACGATGTCGGGCCGCACGCGCCTGAACAGGCGCATCAGCTCGACCAGGCCGAGCAGGTCGCGGCCGGGGTGCACCGGTCGGCGAACGTGCTGCAACGGGACGAAGGGGATGCCGTTGGCCCGTGCCACCTCGACGAGTGGCCCGGTCCCGTGTGCGGCGAGCGTGACGTCGTAGCGCTCCGCGAGTGCGGGCAGGAGCGAGGCGACGTACGTCTGCGCGCCGCCGACTTCGGCGAGCGTGATCACCACGAGCAGACGGGGGCGCGGCTCTGCCATCGCTCGCGTTTATCGGCATTTCCGGGCGATAACCGGAGTCCTGCCGCCTATGATCGTCGGCATGCGATCGAAGGGCGTTTCCGAGCGCGAGCGGCGGGTTGCGGCCCAGACCGAGGCGCTGCTCGAGGAGGAGGAGCGCCTCGACGAACGGCGCGAGGCGATGCGTGCGCGGGAGCGAAAGCTCGACGAGCGCGAGACCGAAGTCGAGCGCCGCGAGGGCGAGCACAAGACCCAGATCGCGCAGCGCATGGCCAAGCTCGAGCAGCGAGCGGAGGAGCTCGAAGCTCGAGCTACGGAGCTCGACGCCCGCGAGGCGGAGCTCGAGCTACGGACGCGAGCGCTCGAGGAGACAGCCCGGAAGAAGGCACGCTCCCTCGCGGACGAGACGGTCTCCCTCACCGAGCGTGCGGCCGAGGTGCAGCGGCGGGCGCTGGCGCTCGGCGTCAGGCCCGACCAGGTGACGGGGGCTCCAGCCCAGCCCGCGACGGCGAAGCCGCGACGTGCGGCCCCGGAGGGCGGCTGGAACCTCGACCGGATCGAGCGGCTCGTCGAGCAGCGCTCGATCGAATATCCCGAGCGAGTCGACGAGTGGCGCTACTACCTGGTCTATCTCCGCGAGTTCGCGAACGTGCATGGGGCACTGCCGCGCTCGTTCGACTGGCTCGTCTGGGACGCGTTCGGCGACCTACTGGAGGTCGAGGAGTAGCCGCTGGACGCGGCGGTACTCCCGCAGGGTCGGCGCCGTGCGGAGTGCGGCGGCCCCCGGTTGAGGCGTCTCCATCGCCTGGGCAGCGGCGAGATCGATCAAGACACGGTCGAGCCCGTCGAGTGCCGCCTCGGCGAGCTTCGGCAGCGTCGCGTGAAGAGTCTCCTCGAGCGTCACTCGCCGCTCGATCGGGACCTCGCCCCAGGCGAGCACGGCTCCGGTGTCGAGGCCGGCGTCGACCCGGTGGATCGTGAAGCCCACGGCCTGCCGGCCCTCCGCGAGCTCCCAGAAGAGCGGGACGCCGCCCCGGTAGTCCGGAACCGAGCCGAGGTGGACGTTGATCGTGCCGAGGGGCGGCAGTGAGAACGTTTCCTCGACGAGCGGGCGGTTGACGAGCGAGACGGCGAGATCCGGGTCGAATTCGCGTAACGCGGCTCGCCCCGCCGGCAGGTTCGGGTCGCCGACGCGCCGCACGGGAACGCCGAAGGCCTCCGGCCGCGGCCGGTCGACGACGAGCGTTCGGTGGTAGAGCCGCGCCAGGCGGCGTCCGGTCAGGAACGGGGTGGGGCCGAAACGGCGAAGCTTCCGGAGCCGGCGCGCCGTGCTGCCGGCCGCGGCGCCCTCGTCGAGCAGAAGGCCAGCGAGCTCGACTCCGGGCAGGTCACGCCGGCGGGCGAAGAAGCGTGCGGCCAGCGACTGCGGCGCCCAGCTCAACACGACGACCCTCATGCCACGGCCCAGCGCACGGCTAGCAGCCGAGCGTCTTCTTGATCGCCGCGGCGCCGTTGAGCAGCGTCGCTCCCTGGGAGCTGGTCAGCCTCGAGCTCGACTTCTTGAGCTCGCCGTTCACGAAGTTGACGAGGTCGCTCGTCCGCTTGCAAGGGCTGTCCTTGAGGATGTCCGTCACCTTCTGTTTGAGGCTCTTCGTGAAGCTCGCGTCGCTCAGGTGCCAGCCGTCGATGGTGGCGACGAGGCTCTGTACCTGGTCGGTGACCGACGGGGCCGGCGTCGGGCTCGGGGTCGGCGCGGGCGTCGAGCCACCGGGCGCGCCGTGGCAGCTGCCGGAGCCGGAGTCGGTGAAGGTCGAGCCGGCGATCGGGGCGAATTGCCAGTCGTAGCCGCTCGGGTGCAACGTCAGCGCGAGGACGCCGAAGGTCGTGTTGTCGCGGATCTCCTCGTTCGCGAGCATGGGCCCGCCGTACGCGTGATGGCTGTAACCGCCGGTGCCGAGCACGAACTCGCGGATTCCCTGGGCCGGATCGGCCGCCAGGTTCGGACTCTGAGGCGCGAAGCGCTCGTACATGTGGCTGTGGCCGTCGAGCACGATCTCGGCGCCCGCCGCGTAGAGGTCGCGCCAGAAGCTCGCGACCGTCGCCTGCCCGCCAACCCAGCCCGAGGTGAAGAGCGGGTTGTGCCAGTACGCGAGCGTGCACGTCGTCGGATGCGCCGCCAGGTCGGCCTTCAGCCACGACTCCTGCGGACTCCCCGCGCCGCAGCCCCCGACCAAGTCGCACTCGCTGTTGAGCACGACGACGTGCCAGGAGCCGAGGTCGTAGCTGTAGTAGCCCTTGGTGGGATCGCCGGCGGCGGCGCCGAAGTAGTTGAAGTAGCCGGACGCGCCGGCCGTGATGTAGTCGTGGTCGGCCGGAGCCGGGTGGATCCGTGCCTTCGCGAGCCCCCAAACGTCGTTGAAGCACTTGTAGTCGGCGGCGCTGCCCGAGTCGTAGGCCGCCTCGCCGATCGTTGCGACCGCCGCGTCCGGGAACGAGTAGACGAGCTGGCCGGTCGCGGCGTCGAAGCCCGTCCAGCAGGAGCCGATGTCGCTGGCCGCCACGAGCGTCGCGTCCGTTGTGGGCAGTTCGAGGCGCCAGTTGAGGACGAAGTTGCCCTTGAGCTGGCCGACGACGGGGCCGTGGAAGCCGTCGACCGAGATCCTGTAGGTCGTCCCGGCCGTGACGTCCACGGAGACGATGCTCGTCTGGTTGTTCGCACCCGCGTCGTCGTTCGAGGCAAGCGCGGTCAGCGAGGAGGCGCTCGAGCCCGTATAGATGCCGAGCGTCGTGTCGTAACCCGAGCCCGCGGTCGTCAGCGTCAGGTGGCCCGAGGTGGGTGCAATCCAGGAGTACCAGACCGAGGCGCCGCCGAGATTCGGGTTGGCTGCGTTCACCGGCTCGCCCGTCTCCATCGTCGCGCCGATGTTCGAGCCGCGGACGCTGCTCCGCTCGCCGGCGATCCGGAATGCCGCCGCGAACGCGTCGTCCGGCGGCGCTTCCGAGTGCCAGTTGAGGGTCACGGCGCCGCTCGAGAGACCCGCGACCGGGCCGTTGAAGCCATCCACGGCGATCGAGTAGGTCGTACCGGCGGTGGCCGGGAAGTCCACGACGCTCTGGTTGCTGCCGGTCGCGTCGTCGTTGGAGGCGGCCTCCTGCAGCGTCGTGAGAGTCGTGCCCGCATAGACGGCGAGCAGCGTGTCGAAGCTCGAGCCGAAGGTGTCGAAGCGGTACCAGCCGTCGGCCGGGGCCGTCCAGGTGAACCAGATGGAGGCGCCGCCGACGTCGCCGTTGTGGTTCGGCTCGCCGGACTGCTTGGTGGCGCCGATTGTCGTGCCCGTCGCGCTGCCGCTCGCGCCCGTGAGCGCCTGCGGCGCCGAGAAGCTGTCGTTTCCGGGCGCGGCGAGTGCCGGTGTTGCGAACGCGAGCGCCACGAAGACAGTGACGCCGATCGGCGCTAGCCGAACCCTCTCCATGCTCGCGTTGTAGGTCATGGCCGGAAGGAGCTGAATCCCTCGTTCGAGGGTGCCGCGCTAACCGCGGTCGGTCGCGGGGAACAGACGCCTGTAGGCGCGCCGGAGCCGAGGGCGCAGGAAGCGCCTGTATGCGTAGCTCGGAGCCGAGCGGCGACGGTAGGAACCCACCGCGACGAGCCGGTGCTCGCCGCTCGCGAACTTCGCCTTCCACTCGGCCGCGTCGCCCGCGAGCTCGAGCGAATCGAGGCCCTGCTCGAAGCAGTGGGCAATCTGGGCCAGGGTCAGCAGGAGCCCGGGCGCGTAGTTGCGGAAGCGCTCGTCGTACCCGCCCTTCAGGACCCACCAACGGTTGCCGTCGACGAGGACGTAGTCGAAGGCGATTACCTCGCCCCCGACCGAGATCGTGGCGAGGCGGAATCGTTCGTCGAAAGCCGGCGCGAGGTCGGTGTAGAACTCGCGCGTCTCGGCAGCGTTCTCGATCGCCGTGCCTCGCTTCCCTTTCCAGCCTGCGCTTTCCAGCGCGAGGCAGTGTTCGAGCTCGTCGAGCGGCGTGTCGATCGAGAAGACGGGGTCGTGCTCGGCGTCCAGCTTGCGGCGGCGGCGCTCGAGGTCGCGCCGCTGCTTGCGGGGCAGCGTGGCGAGGTAGTCGCCGAACTCGCCGCGGGTCGTGACGAAGGGCGGGCTCCGGTCGGGCTGGACCAAGGTGAGGCGGCCCGCGCGGCGCGAAGCCTCGACGAGGAACGTCAGCGCCGGATCATCGGCGGGAAGCCCTGTCACCGCGAGGTCGCCGGCGGCAACAGCGCGCTCGACGACGAGCCTCAGCGCGTGCTCGTTGGAGGCGAAGGGCCGGAAGACCGGCGAGTGGACGTTGGCCATCGCCTCGTGACGCCGCCCGCGGCGAACGAGTGGGAAGACCGCGACGAGCTCGTCGCCCTCCCAGGCGGTGCAGATCCGCAGATCGCCGCCGAAGGCGCGCCACCAGGCGACAAACCAGGCATGTCGGGCGAAGGGGAGCTCCTGCTCCTCGGCGAGCTGGTCCCACTGCTTGGAGATCGCGAGCAGGCGCTCCTCGCTCTCGATCCAATCGACGATCGCATTCCGGGTGGACGTCAACACGGGAGCTTGCTCCAAACCGTCCGCGCGATCTCCGCGGCCAGTTCTTCCGGCGGGCGCTCGCCGTCCAGGTGGGTCACGCCGAGGCGGGCGACCTCCTCGCGGTAGAGCGCCGCCTGCCTGCGCAGCGCGGCGAGATCCCACTCGTCCTGCTTGCGCCCGCGCGCCGTTTCGGCGGGGACGTCGAGGAGGAACGAGGCGATCGGCGTGGGCGAGATGGCTCCGAGCAGGCGCGCCTGGAACCGCCGCGAGCCGCCGTGCAGGTAGCGCAGGCGCACCACCGAGTCGAGGCAGTAGCGGTCGAAGACCACGATCCGGCCGCGCAGGGTGTGGCGCAGAGCGGCGCGGCGCTGCTCGAGCGCGTTGACGAGCGCCACGAACGAGGCCCAGGCGCCGGCGAGCAACGAATGGCCGCGGCCCCCTGCCTCTCCCGTGGGCCGGGCGACGATCGAGCCGCCCTCGGAGCGCAGCCGCTGCTCGAGCCGGCCGAGCGGCTTGATCCAGGTGAGCCTTTTCAGGAGCGCGCGTGCCGTGCGCGAGATCTGTCCGACGAACGGGTTGGCGCCGAGCGGTGTCCAGACGACGACCGCCTCGTGGCCGAGTTGCGCGAGGGCCTCGCGGAGCGCTGCGGCCTGCGAGCTCTTGCCGGCGCCGTCGAGACCCGAGAGCGCGACGACGTGACCGCGGCGCGGCCGGAGGGCTCGCCGCGTCCTGCCGTGGCGCAGCGACTCCAGGTCGACGCGCCACGTTGGCGCAAGCGCTGCGGCCGCACCCCAGGCGTCTGCACGCTCGGCGACCGCTGCGTCGATCCGGGCACGGCGCTTCTCGGAGAAGCCGAGCCGGGCGAGGGTCAGCAGTGCGTGGTGGGGTGCCGGCCGGACGAGCTGCTCCATCCCCTCGATCGGGCGCGCCTCGTCGTAGAGCGCGGCGAGCTCGGGCGCCGGCAGGTTCCAGCTCTCCGCCGGGACGAGATCAATCGCGTATGCAGAGCCGTCTGTGAAGGTCACCCACTCACTCCCCCGTGCCGTGAAGCCTGCAGCGGCGAGCGCAGCCGCTATCTCTCTATGTGCATCAGGCCGGGCAAGCACGTCAAGGTCTCGCCCCGCGGGAGGCAGCGAGCCGAAGACGAGCACGCGTTCGCGGGCGGCGGAGTCGACGAGCGTTGCGGGGTGCGGTCGGGCGATCGGCCTATTCTGGAACCGTGGGCACTCGGACCCGCGTGCTGCTCCTCGGCGACGGGTTCTACGCCTCGCTCGCCGGAGTCCGCGGGCTGCGCGCCCGCGGCTACGAGCCGTGGCTCGGTGTGGCGGCTCACGGCACCTATGCGGGGCGCTCACGGGCTGTCGCGGGAGAGGTTCTTCTGCCCGAGCCTGGCGCCGGCGTGGAGGCGTTCGCGGGCGCTGTTGCCGCCGCGGCTGAGCGGGTGGGGGCTGCGGTGGTCCTTCCCGGCACGGAGGGCTCGCTCGTCTCCCTTGCCGGCCGCGAGTTCGCGTTTCCGATCGGGACCTGTCCGCCGGAGATCGTCGAGCGGGCGACCGACAAGGGGTTGCTAGGAGGGCTCGCGTCGGCGGCGGGCCTCGAGACCCCGCCGACTGCCGTCCTCGACGGAACGCAGGCGCCCGAGCTCCCGTTCCCGCTCGTCGTCAAGCCCGTGACGAGCACGACCCGTGGCTCAGGCGGGCCTGCCGACCTGCCGCGTGCTCTCGACAGGCGGATCGACTCGGCCGACCAGCTTGCCGCGCTACCGGCAGGGCGCTGGCTTGCGCAATCGCACGTCGACGGAACGCTGATCGCGATCGGCGGGGTCGCCTGGGAGGGCGAGCTCGTCTGCGCCGTGCACCAGCGCTCGCTGCGGATCTACCCCCCCGGGCTCGGCAACAGCTCCTACGCCGTGACGGTTGCCCCCGACCGGGAGCTCGAGCAGCGCGTTGGCAAGCTCGTCGAGGCGATCGGCTGGAGCGGTGTTTTCCAGGCGCAGTTCATCGACGCCGGCAGCGCGAGGTACCTGATCGACTTCAACCCGCGTCTCTATGGGTCGCTGGCGCTGGCGATCGCGGCGGGCCTGAACCTGCCTGCGATCTGGGCCGACCTCCTCCTCGGCCGCTCACCGACGATCGGCTCCTACCGGGTGGGCGTGCACTTTCGGGCCGAGCACCGCGACGCGCGCACGCTCGCCCACTCGCTCGCGCATGGGCACCCGCTCGCCGCCCTGGCCGGCGTTCTCCCGCGCCCGGGCACGACGCATGCCCTGTTCTCGTGGCGCGACCCGGCTCCGCTGCTCGGGCTGGCCGCGAACGCCGCGCGGCGGCTCCTACCCGGTGACAGTCACCGGTAGCGTCCCGTCGGGACGTGTCTGGGGCGCGACTGAGGACGCCGCATCGGGGCGAGTAGCGCGCCCTGACGGCTCAGCGAATGTTTCGCCAAGCCCTCCTTAGGTCGTTGCGAGGGGCTCGGGCGCGGTGCGCACGAAATGGATCACGTCGCGCAGGATCCCCTCGAGGTCGCGGGTCGGCTCCCAGCCGATCGCGCCGTTGATCTTCTCGGTCGAGGGGACGCGGTGGTACATGTCCTCGATCCCTTGCCCGTAGACCTGGTCGTACGGCACGTAGACGATCTCCGAGCTCGAGCTCGTTGCTTCCAGGATCCGCTGCGCCAGGGCGAGCACCGTGATCCGCTCCTGCGAGCCGACGTTGAAGATCTGCCCGGAGCCCTCCTGGTGGTCCATCAGGCCTTTCAGTCCGCGGATCGTGTCGGCGACGTGGCAGAAGCAGCGCGACTGCGTCCCGTCGCCGTAGATCTCGACCGCGCGCCCCGCGAGCGCCCGTTCGACGAAGCGGGGGATCACCATCCCGTATTGCCCGCTCTGGCGTGGCCCGACCGTGTTGAAGAGTCGCACGATCACGCAGTCGAGGCCGCGCTCCTGGTGGTAGGCGAGCGCGTGGAACTCGTCCATCGCCTTCGACTCCGCGTATGCCCAGCGCCGCGTGGTCGTCGGCCCGTAGATGCGCTGCGAGTTCTCGACGAGCGGCTCGATGCTCTGGTGGTCGCCGTACACCTCCGAGGTCGACGCCACGAGCACCCGCTTCCCGAACCGGTTGCAGTAGTCCAGCACGACCTGTGTCCCCTCGACGTTCGTGACGAGGGTGTGCACCGGCTGCTCGACGATCAGCCGGACACCCACGGCAGCCGCGAGGTGGTAGACGACGTCGCACTTGTGCACGAGCTCGCTCACGACGCTCGGCGAGAGCACCGAGTCGACGACGAGATGGAAGTCGCGGCGCTCCGAGAGATGCTCGACGTTCCGTAGCGAGCCGGTCGAGAGATCGTCCAGCGCGAAGACCTCCCAGCCGTCGTCGAGCAGGAGCTCGGTGAGGTGCGAGCCGATGAAGCCCGCGCCGCCGGTGATGAGAGCCTTGCCGTTCAAACGGACCAAACCTTACCCAGTAGGTCAGCCAAGACC
>JBBQTQ010000068.1:0-15519 GCA_038213135.1 Gaiellales bacterium | reverse complement strand
GACGCAGGTGCGCCCGAGGGGTGCGCGGAGGCCAGCAGTGCGAGGAGCGCGAGGACTCCGCCTGCCGCCAGCGCACGTTGCGACGGCAGCGCGATCCGGAGCACCCGAGTGGCGCCGAAGCGGCCCATGAGCAGCAGATCGGCGGGTCTTCTTACCTGCGATACCCTCGTTCGAGCGATGGCCCGCAACCAGGAGACCGAAGCCGGCGGCCCGCGGCTGCGAGTCCGCGCCGCGGTCGCCGGCTCGAGCCGCGGCTCGATCGGCACGGGCCTGCCCGTACTCGACCACCTGCTCGGACTGCTCGCCGAGAAGGCGGGACTCGACCTGGCGCTCGAGGTCGAGCCCGGAAGCACCGCCGCCGAGGTCGCGGCAGCCGGTCGGGCGCTCGGCGTGGCGCTCGCGCCCGGACTCCGCGGCGAAGGCGCGCGCGGCCTCGGCTCCTCCGCCGTCCCGGCCGACGAGGCCCTCGCGCATGTCGCACTGGAGGTCTCCGACCGCCCGCTCGTCGTTTCGAACGTCGACCTCTCCGCGTCTCGGGTCGGCGGCCTCCGCACCGACCTCGTTGGTGACTTCCTGCGCGAGCTCGCGCAGGGAGCCGGACTCACACTTCACGTTCGCCTGATCGAGGGCAGCGACGAGCAGCACGTCCTCGAGGCGATCTTCAAGGCGCTGGGCGTGGCGCTCGCCCAGGCCTCCCGTCCCCGCCGCTGAAAGGAGTACCCGTGAGCGAGAAGGAAGTCGTCTCCACCGATGCTGCGCCCGGCCCCTACCAGGGCGCCCCGTACTCGCAGGCGATCAAGGCGGGAGGGTTCGTGTTCGTCGCGGGCCAGGTCGGCGCGAAGGCGGACGGCAGCGGCATCGCCGGTGACTCGATCGAAGAGCAGACCGAGCAGGTCTTCGCAAACCTGAAGGCGATCCTCGAGGCGGCAGGCAGCAGACTCGACCGGGTGGTCAAGACGACCGTCTTCCTGACCGACCTCGACGACTTCGCGGCGATGAACGACGTCTACCGGGCGCGGATCGGCTCGCCTCCGCCCGCGCGCTCGACCGTCGAGGTCTCGAAGCTGCCCTCAGGCGTCCGCGTCGAGATCGAGGCGATCGCCCTCGCGTAGGCTCGCGACCGGCGCGAACAGCGGCTCGGGGAGCTCGTCCCAGCGGAACCAGCCCCAGTCGCCGCACTTGTCCGGCTCGCGCTCCTCCGGCTCGCCGATCGTCCAGTCGAGCCGGACGAAGACCGTCCGATAGATGACGCCGTGCGTGACCTCGTCGAGGGTCCCGCCCGCGCGACGCGGGTTCGTCCCGGTCAGGCCGGTCTCCTCCGAGAGCTCCCGCGCGGCGCACTCGAAGTCGGTTTCGCCCGGCTCCGGCTTGCCGCCGGGGAACGACCAGGTGCCGTGGCCGAGCCGCGAGCGGCGCAGTCCGAGCAGGACACGTCCCTCGCGGACGAGGATGATTCCGACACCTCGGTTGGGGCCGCTCACAGGTGTACCCAGCCTCCTCCCCGCTGCGAGCGTAACGAGGATTGGCGCACGCGTGTGTGACGCGACCGTGCCGAGTGCGTGCTTTCTCTTCCCGGGAGCCGAGGCACAATGGGTCAGTGGAAGCCGAGGCCGGACTCGCTGCGAAGCTCCTCGCGCTCGACCGCCTCGCGCCCGTGCTGGCCGCCGTAAGGGCGGCCACCGCGCCGGAGGAAGGCGTCTATCTGGTCGGCGGCGCGGTTCGCGACCTGCTGCTCGGCAGGCCCGAGTTCGACCTCGACCTTGTTGTCGAGGGCGATGCGATCGCCTTCGCGCGGCGCTTGGCCGAGGCACTCGACGGCAGCGTTCTGCCGCACGAGACCTTCGGCACTGCGGTCGTCGACTACGGCGACGGCGCTCGCCTCGATGTCGCAGGAACGCGCACGGAGACCTATGCCGAGCCGGCCGCGCTGCCCGTCGTCGCGCCCGGCAGACTCGAGGACGATCTGCGCCGCCGCGACTTCACGATCAACGCGATGGCCGTCAGCCTCGGAGAGGGCGATTTCGGCAGGCTCGTCGACCCGTTCGCCGGCCGGGACGACCTCGAGACCGGCACGATCCGCGTCCTCCACGACAGGTCGTTCACCGATGACCCGACCCGGATTCTCCGCGCGGCGCGTTACGAGAGCCGACTCGGCTTCATGATGGACGGAGCCACGGAACGCCTGGCGCGCGAGACCGCCGGGCAGCTCGACCGGCTCTCGGGCGAGCGACTTCGTTCCGAGCTCGTCCTGCTGCTGGACGAGGAGCAGGCGCCGCGCTCGATCGCTCGGCTCGGTGAGCTCGGTGCGTTGCGGGTCGCCCCGAAGGCGGCCGACCTCTTCGAGCGTACGAGAGCGCTCGCAGCCCGGTACGCGCCCGAGGTTCCGGCCTGGCGACTCGGGCTCGCGGTCCTGGCGCCGCCCAATCCGAACGAGTGGCTCGATCGCCTGCGGGTCCCACGACGCGACGCCGATCGCATCGCCGACGCCGTCACTCAGACTCCACGACTCGCCGAGCACCTCGCCGGCCCGGAGCCCACTGCCGCCGACCTCGTTGAGCTCCTCGAGCCGCACCCGCCGGAGACCCTTCTGCTCGCGCTCGCGCAGAGCGAGCTTCCCGCGATCCGCCGCTACTTCGACGAGCTCGGCGGTATCCGTCTGGCAATCGACGGCCGCGACCTCGCCGAGCTGGGCCTGCCCGAATCGCCGCGCGTCGGCGAGATCCTCGGCGAGCTCCGTCGGCGCAAGCTGAACGGGGAGCTGGACGGGCGCGAATCGGAGCTGGCGGCCGCCCGGGAACTGATCGCCGGATGATCGACCTGATCCGCTGGGATGCGCCCGAGCCCTATGAGGTCTTCTTCACCACCCGCACCGGCGGGGTCAGCACGGGGGCGTACGCGTCGCTCAACCTCGGCCTCCTCAGCGGCGACGAGCGCCCGCAGGTCGAGGAGAACCGACGCCGGCTCTTCGAGGCCGCCGGCACGAGTCCGGAGCGTGCTAGCTGGCCGAAGCAGGTGCACGGCGCGGGCGTAACCAATGCCGACGCGAATGGGCGTGGGGCGGAGGCAGACGCGATCTGGACGCAGGAGCGAGCCAGGCCGCTCGTGGTGGTCACCGCCGACTGCCTGCCCGTCGCGCTCGTCCGGGTCGCCGCCACGCGACCGGGCCTCGCGCTCGTCCACGTCGGCTGGCGCGGGCTGCTCGCAGGCGTGATCCCGGCTGCCTGCGCAGCGCTGGGGGGCGGGCTGCTCGCCGCGGCGATCGGGCCGGGAATCGGTCCCTGCTGCTACGAGGTGCTGGAGGACGTCGCCCGACCGATCCGCGCCGCATTCGGCCTCGGGCTCGTCCGGGACGGTGTCCTCGACCTTGCCGGCACCGCCGAGCGAGCGCTGCGCAACGCTGGCGTCGTCCGCGTCGACCGACTCGACACCTGCACGTCCTGCGACCCGGATCGCTTCTTCTCGCACCGCCGCGACGAGGGCCACACCGGGCGCCAGGGCGCGGTCGCGCATGTCGCCTGACCGGATCCGCGCCAACTACGAGCGCATCCGAGGCGAGGTCGGCGAGGGCGTGACGATCGTCGCCGCCACGAAGTACGTCACCCTCGAGGACATGGGCGCCCTCGCCGACGCCGGGATCGAGCTCGTCGGCGAGAACCGAGCGCAGGATCTCGAGGCGAAGCACAGCCGTTACGGCGACACCTTCCGCTGGCACTTCATCGGCCACCTGCAGAGCCGCAAGGCGCCGGCCGTCAGCCGCATCTGCGAGCTCGTCCACTCGCTCGACTCGGAGTCCGCCGCTGCGCGCCTCGCCGCGCCCGCACTGCTCCAGGTCAACCTCTCCGGCGAGGAGAGCAAGTCCGGGGTCGAGCCCGAGCAGATCGAGCGCTACCTCGGCCTGGGAGTCGAGATCCGCGGCCTGTCCACGATGCCTCCCCCGGCGGACAACCCGGAGGCCTCGCGCTCCTATTTCCGCCGCCTCCGAGAGCTCGCCGAGAGTCACGGTCTGCGCGAGCTCTCGATGGGAACGAGCCAGGACTACCGCGTCGCAGTCGACGAGGGCGCCACCCACATCCGGGTCGGCAGTGTCCTCTGGCACGCCTGAGCAGCGGGAAACCGCCGCCGAGGGCGTTACGATTCACTCAATGGGTCTCGGAGACCTCTGGAACCGCACGCTCGTCTACTTCGGCATCGCCGAAGAGGACGACGACTATTGGGACGAGGACGGCTACACCACGAACGAGGAGCTCGAGCGGACCTACAGCGAGCGCCCGAACGTCCGCCGACTTGCCCCGCGCAACAGCCGTCGCCAGGCCGAGTTCGACGACTGGTCGGACTCCGACGTTGCGGTCGAGCGCCCCAGCCGCCGCCGCGACCGGGAGCGCGAACGCGAGCGCCGGGACGGAGGCCGCACCGAGGTGTTGCGCCCCGCCCCCGCCACGCCGATGCGCCCGCGCCTCGAGGCCGCGCCGAGCCCACCCTCTCGCGTCCATCTCGTGATCCCGCGCAGCTTCAACGACGCCCAGCAGATCGCGGACAAGTTCAAGGAGTCGATCCCGGTCATCCTCAACCTGCAGAGCACCGACGGCGAGCTCTCGAAGCGGCTGATCGACTTCACGAGCGGCCTCACGTACGCCCTCAACGGCGGCATGCAGCGAGTCGCCGACAAGGTCTTCCTCCTGACTCCCCGCAACGTCGAGGTGTCTGCCGAGGAACGCGCCCGCCTCCTCGAGCGGGGCGGCTTCTACAACCAGGCGTGACGCGCTGGGTCAGCTGAGACCGCGGGACGGGATTCATCCTGTCCCGCACACCACCGTGTTGGGCAAGGAACCGCACCGTAGGGCGCGAACCCCTACATCATGGGTGCAGCAGGCGCCATAGTCGCTGACGCCGTCTCGGCGGCCGAGAGCTTCATCAGCGTCTTCATCTACGTGTACGTGCTGCTGATCTTCGCGTACATCATCACGACCTGGATCCGGCTGCCCTATTCGCTGAACCCCGTCCAACGGTTCCTGCATGACGTGTGCGAGCCGTACCTGCGCCTCTTCCGGCGGGTGCTGCCTTCACTCGGCCCGCTCGATCTGTCGCCGCTCGCTGCGGTTGCCGTCCTGATCCTGATCGAGCGTCTGCTGAACAGCGTCCTGCTCGACCGTCTGCACTGAGGAGGAGCCATGGCGTACACCCCAGTCGAGATCAGGCACGTGCGCTTGCCGCGCGGCCTGCTCGGATACCGGCGACGAACGGTCGACAAGCTGCTGACCGACGTCTCGGACAGCTTCGAGACCGTCTGGCGCGATCGGGCCGATCTCTCCGACCGCGTCGAGCAGCTCGAGACGGATCTCGTCCGCTACCGCGAACTGGAGCAACTGCTCCATACGACGCTCGTCTCGGCCGAGCGGGCCGCCCACGAGCTCCGCGACCAGGCCCGGCGCGAGGCACAGACGATCGTCGACGAGGCGCGGGCCGAGTCGCGGACGATCACCCGGGAGGCTCGGAGCGAGAAGGAGCTCCTGGCAACCGAGTCGCGGCGCTTGCGGACGCTGCTGCACGCGGCGCTCGACGCGCTCGACGAGGCCGACGACGACGGGGAGGAGGTCGCGCCGCCGCGCTCCGAGGCGGCCTGATTTCCAGGCCTATACTTGGCCCATGGCCGAGGCGACGACTCGGGTGAAGCTTCGGGTCTCGCCCGGAGCGAAGCGCAGCGAGGCCGTCGCGAGGCGGCTCGAGAGGAGCGAATGAGCGCGATCGACACCGACCGGTACCGCCAGCGCCTGCTGGAGGAGCGGCAGCACGTCGCGGGCGCGATCGAGAACCTGCACGCCGAGAATCCGGGCTCGCTCGAGGACGAGACCGAGGAGCGCACGCTCGACAACCACCTCGCCGAGAACGCGACGGGGACGGTCGACCGGGAGATCGACTACTCGCTCGAGGAGAACTCGACCGCTGTTCTGCAGGCGATCGACGCGTCGCTGGCGCGGATCGACGCCGGCACGTTCGGTACCTGCGAGTCGTGCGGCAAGCCGATCGGCGCCGAGCGGCTCGACGCGCGGCCCTGGGCCCGGCTCTGCATCGAGTGCAAGCGGAAGGAGGAGCGGGGCTGACCGAGCAGGCTCGCTTCGAGCGGCCGATCGGGTCGCGGACAGATGGGTTGGCACCCGTGTCGGTGGCGCAGCGCTCGCTTGCCGCGAGCTCGTCCCAGTGGCTCGGCCTGGTCGCCGTTGCGCTCGCCGCGATGCTCGGCGACCAGTTGACGAAGCAGCTCGTGACGGGGACGATCTCGCTCGGCGGCGTCGTCAAGGTGATCGGCCCGTTCTCGATTCACCATGTCCAGAACTCCGGGATCGCGTTCGGGTTCTTCTCGAGCGCGACGGCGGTCGTGATCGTGCTGACGACCGTTGCGGTCGCCTGGATGCTGGCCTTCTTCGCGCGCTCGGGGGCACGACACCCGGTGCTGCCGGTCGCGCTCGGGCTCCTGATCGGCGGCAGCGTCTCGAACCTGCTCGACCGTGTCCGCTTGGGACACGTGACGGACTTTCTGGACTTCCGCTACTGGCCGGCCTTCAACCTCGCCGACACCTGCATCGTCGTCGGCGTGATCATCCTCCTCGTCGCGCTCGTTGCGGCGGATCGCGACCCGCGCCGCCCGCGCCGGCGCGTCTCGGACGCAGCTGCTCGTCCCTGAGGAGGCCGCCGGCGAGCGGCTCGACCGCTTCCTCGCAGCGCTCCCCGAAGTGGGAACGCGCGCAGCGGCCGAGCGGCTCGTGACGAGCGGCGCGGTGCTCGTCGACGGGGTCGCACGGCCGAAGAGCCACCGGCTGAGCGCCGGGGACGACGTGACCGTGTCCCTTCCGGCCACGGCCGAGGGACAGGCCCTCGGACCTGTCCGCAACGCCGCGGTCCGGGTCGTGTACGAGGACGAGCACTTGCTCGTCGTCGACAAGCCGGCGGGGCTCGTCGTCCACCCAGGCGCCGGGCACCGGGCTGACACGTTGGCGCAGATCCTGCCGGGGCTCGCGGGCGGGCCCGAGGAACGGCGCGGGATCGTCCACCGGCTCGACCGCGACACGTCGGGCCTGATGGTCGTCGCGCGCTCGGAGGAGGCCTTCGCGCGCCTGCAGAGCCTCGTCAAGAGGCGGGCGCTCGAGCGCGGCTACCTCGCGCTCGTCCACGGACGGCCCCGCTCGCTGCGCGGCCAGATCGAGGCCCCGATCGGCCGCGACCGCCGCGACCCGACCCGCCAGTCGCTCGACTCGGACTCGCCTCGCGAGGCGGTCACCCATTTCGAGGTCGTCGAGCTGCTGGAACGGCATGCCCTGCTGTCCGTTCGGCTCGAGACGGGGCGAATGCACCAGATCCGCGTGCACCTCGCGGCGATCGGGCTGCCCGTCGTCGGCGACCCGGTCTACGGCGTCCAGGGTCTCGACCTCACGCGCCAGTTCCTGCATGCCGCCTCGCTCGCCTTCCCGCATCCGATCACCGGCGAGCGGATCGAGACGGAGTCGCCGCTCCCGGCCGACCTCGCGGCTGCGCTCGAAGCCGCGCGCGGCGAGGTACCATCAACCTCGTTCGCAATCCAACCCGGCGACAGCAGCTCGCGGGGCGGTGCCGGTCTCTGAGGCCGGCTCCCCGAGAGCGTCACCGGCTGTAGCACGCCAACCGAGAAAGGGAGTTCCAACCATGGCAGTCGTCTCCATGCGAGAGTTGCTGGAGGCCGGGGTCCACTTCGGCCACCAGACGCGGCGCTGGAATCCGAAGATGAAGCGATTCATCTTCACCGAGCGCGGCGGCATCTACATCATCGACCTCCAGCAGACGCACGAGCTGCTCACGGAGGCCTACGAGTTCGCCCGCAACCTCGCCGCGCGCGGCGGCACGATGCTCTTCGTCGGCACCAAGAAGCAGGCCCAGGACGCGGTCAAGGAGCAGGCGACCCGGGTCGGCATGCCGTACGTAAACCACCGCTGGCTCGGCGGTCTGCTCACGAACTGGCGCACGATCTCCGACCGGATCGACCGCCTGCACGAGCTGCGGCGCCTGAACGAGGAGGGCCAGCTGAGCCTGCTGCCGCCGAAGGAGCGCATCTCGATGGCGGCCGAGCTGGAGAAGCTCGAGGCGAACCTCGGCGGCGTCGCCGACATCCGCCGCCAGCCCGACGCGGCGTTCATCCTCGACCTCCGCAAGGAGGCGCTCGGCGTCCGCGAGGCGAAGCGGCTGAACATCCCTGTCGTCGCCCTCGTCGACACGAATTGCGACCCCGACGAGGCGGACTACGTGATCCCGGGCAACGACGACGCGATCCGCTCCTGCGGGCTGATCGCGCGTGTGATCGCCGACGGGATCGAGGCCGGCAAGCAGAAGGTGACGCCCGCCGAGATGGCTGCGCCGCGAGTGCCCGAGGACGAGCACGCGGAGGGCTCGCCCTCCGCAAGTGCCGTTAGTGAGGCCGAAGCCGAGCCGACGCCCGAGGTCGACACGCCGGCCGAGACCGTCGAGGCCACGCCGTGACGACGATCTCCGCAGGTCTCGTCAAGGAGCTGCGCGAGCAGACCGGCGCAGGGATGATGGACTGCAAGCGGGCGCTGGAGGAGACAGGCGGCGACCTCGACGCGGCCAAGCGCCTGCTGCGGGAGAAGGGAATGGCCCAGGCGGGCAAGCGCGCCGGCCGGGCGACAACCGAGGGCAAGGTCGGCTACCGGGTCGAGAGCGATCGCGGCGTGATCGTCGGGGTCGGCTGCGAGACGGAGCCCGTCTCCAACAACGACGAGTTCCACGCGTTCGCCAAGAAGGTGCTCGAGACCGTTTGGGACCAGGGCGTCGGAGCCGAGCAGGCGCTCGAGCAGGAGCGTGTCGAGCTCGTCGCCAAGCTCGGCGAGAACATCGCCTTCGCGGGTGCAGCCCGCTTCGTCCCCGAGGACGGCGCGGTCGTCGAGGGCTACGCCCACCCGCCGGCCAACAAGCTCGGAGTGCTCGTGCAGGTGCGGGGCGTCGAGCAGGAGTTCGCCCGCAAGCTCGCGATGCACATCGCCGCCTCGGCGCCGCAGTGGATCGGGCGCGAGGACGTGCCAGCGGATGTCCTTGCGACCGAGCAGGACATCTATCGCAACTCGGACGAGGTGCTCGGCAAGCCGGAGCAGGCGCGCGAGAAGATCGTCGAAGGGATGCTGAACAAGCGCTTCTTCGCGGCCAACGTCCTCGCCGACCAGCCCTGGATCCACGACACGGCGAAGACCGTGGGGCAGGCACTGGGAGAGCTCGGCGCAGAGGTCGTTGAATTCGAGCGAATCTCCCTGGCAGGCTAGAGGAGTGAGCACACAGGTCCAGGCGTCGCCCCCGGCGCAGCGCGCGGTCTTCGAGCGCATCCTCCTGAAGCTCTCCGGCGAGGCGCTGATGGGCGACCGCGACCACGGCGTCGACCCCGAGCGGATCGCCTCGCTCGCGGAGGAGATCGTCCACGTTCACGCCCAGGGAGTGCAGATCGCCCTCGTGATCGGCGCGGGCAACATCGTCCGCGGCATGGAGGCGGCCGCGGGCGGGATGGACCGAGCGACCGCCGACTACGCGGGCATGCTCGCGACGCTCCTCAACTCGCTGACCGTCCAGGACGCGCTCGAGCGCCGTGGCGCACACACGCGGATCCTGTCCGCGATCACCGTTGCGGAAGTCGCCGAGCCGTACATTCGCCGCCGCGCGATCCGCCACCTCGAGAAGGATCGGATCGTGATCTTCGCGGCCGGCACGGGCAACCCGTTCTTCACGACCGATACTGCAGCCGCGCTCCGCGCGCTCGAGATCGGCGCCGAGGCGATCCTGATGGCCAAGAACAGAGTCGAGGGCGTCTACGACGGCGACCCGCGAACCGATCCGAAGGCTGTGTTCCTGCCCGAGCTGACGCACCTCCAGGCGATCGAGCGCGGGCTAAAGGTGATGGACACGACCGCCCTCTCGCTCTGCATGGACAACCACCTGCCGATCCACGTCTTCGAGCTCGCGGACGGGAACATCGGCCGAATCGTCCACGGCGAGCGGGTAGGCACCCTCATCTCGACCCCAGTGAAGGAGGGAGCGAGCCGATGATCGACGACCTGATCCAGGACGCGACCCGGCGGATGGACAAGACCGTCGAGACGACCGTCACCGAGTTCAACGGCGTCCGCACCGGCCGCGCCTCGGCTGCCCTGCTCGACCGGATCCAGATCGACTACTACGGCCAGAAGACCCCGTTGAAGCAGCTTGCCTCGATCAACGTCCCGGAGCCTCGGATGCTGACGATCCAGCCGTTCGACCCGAGCTCGATCAAGGCGATCGAGAAGGCGATCCAGGAGTCCGACCTCGGCCTGACGCCGGGCAACGACGGCAAGCTGGTTCGGCTGCCGATCCCGCAGCTGACCGAGGAGCGGCGCAAGGAGCTCGTGAAGGTGGTCAAGCACCTGGCGGAGGAGGGGCGCGTGGCGATTCGCAACGTCCGCCGCGACGTGATGCACGACCTCAAGGAGCTCGTCGACTCGGGCGACGTGGGCGCCGACGAGGAGCACCGCGCCGAGGAGCGGGTCCAGAAGCTGACGGACGAGCACATCCACAAGATCGACGAGCTCCTGAAGCGCAAGGAGTCCGAGATCATGGAAGTGTGAATCTGCTCACCCGGATCAGGTCGCTGCGGAATCTCCGGCCCGTGCCGGAGCCGGAGCTGCCCGAGGTCGCCCGCTCGGTGGCGATCATCATGGATGGGAACGGGCGCTGGGCCAGGCGGCGCCGGCTGCCCGTGGCGGCCGGGCATCGCGCCGGTTCGCGCGCGTTGCGCCCAGTGGTCGAGGCCGCGATCGACCTCGGCGTCGAGACGCTGACGGTCTACGCGTTCTCGACGGAGAACTGGTCTCGGCCGCAGGAGGAGGTCGATGCGCTGATGGAGACCTTCTCCGAGACGATCGACCGCGAGCTGCACGACCTGGCCAAGGAGGGCGTGCGCACACGCTTCGTCGGCCGCCGCGACCGAGCGCCGCTCGAGCTGCAGGAGAAGATGGCCGAGCTCGAGGAGGCAACGGCGGGCAAGGATCGCCTCAACCTCTGGATCGCCTTCGACTACGGCGGGCGCGCGGAGCTGGTCGAGGCGGCGCGGAGGCTCGTGGAGGCGGGGATCGACCCGCGCGAGGTCGACGAGAACGCGTTTGCCGCGAACCTCTACGCACCCGAGCTGCCGGATCCGGACCTGCTGATTCGCACTTCCGGCGAGCTGCGGATCTCGAACTTCCTCCTCTGGCAGCTTGCCTACTCGGAGCTCGTCTTCGTCGACACGCTCTGGCCCGACTTCGGGCCACGCGAGCTGCAGGAGGCGCTCGGCGCGTATGCGCGACGTCGCCGGCGCTTCGGCGGGCGCTCGTGAGCAACTTCGCGTCACGCGTCGCGGTCACCGTCGTGGGGTTGCCGCTCGTGCTCGGGATGCTCTGGCTCGGGGGCTGGTGGCTCTTCCTGCTGCTGGCGCTGGCCGGTCTCGGTGCGCTGCACGAGTTCTACGTCGTCGCAAGGCCGCTGCGGCCGCTCGTGATCGCGGGCTACGCGGGACTGCTGGCGACGCTGTTCGGGATCAAGCTGGGCGGCCTCACCTGGGGGACCGGGGGGATCCTGATCACGTTCGCGCTCGCGTTCCTCCTCAAGGGAATCGCCGAGACGAGGCAATCGGCGACTGTCGCGATCGGCGTGACCGTGCTCGGTGCCGTCTGGGTCGGCTACGGGCTCGGTTACGTCATGCTGCTGCGGAACATCCATCCGCACGGGCGGCTGGCCGCGTTCACCGTTCTGCTGGCGGTCTTCGCGGGCGACACGGCGGCGTTCGTCTTCGGCCGGCTCTTCGGGCGGCACAAGCTGGCGCCGAAGGTGTCGCCTGGTAAGACCTGGGAGGGGTTCGCAGCCGGGACGGTCGCGACCGTGGCGGTCGCCTTCTTCGCGCTCTACAAGGAGCGCCATCACTATCTCGGTGTGGGGGAGGCGGTCGCGCTCGGGTTCGCGCTCGCCGTCGTCGGGCCGCTCGGGGATCTCTTCGAGTCGGCGATCAAGCGCGACCTGAACGTGAAGGACACCGGCCGCGCCCTCGGCGGCCACGGCGGACTCCTCGACCGCATCGACTCGCTGCTCTTCGCCTCGGTCGCCGGCTTCTACGTGATCATGGCGTTCCTTTCGCCCTAGCCTCCGCGGGCCTTTGACCGGTGACTGTCACCGGGTAGCGCTCCGACCCGGCGACCCCGCGCGGTTGCGCCACTTCGGAGGGACAATCCCTCGAACGGAAGTGAGACCGCGTCGCGGGAGAGCCATGGCCGAGGCGGGCGCGCCTAGACTGACCCGGTGAAGCGGATCGCGCTGCTCGGAGCCACCGGCTCGATCGGCCGGCAGGCGGTCGAGATCATCGACGCCCACCCCGAGCTCGAGCTCGTCGCGGCCGCCTCGGGCTCGCAGCCGATCGACGGTCTCGCGCCACTCACGCAGGTCGGCGGCGACCTGACGGAGCTGCTGGACCGAGCCGAGCCTGACTGCGTGCTGAACGCCGTCGTCGGCTTCGCGGGCCTCCCGGCCACGATCTGGGCGCTCGAGCGCGGCGTCGATCTCGCGCTCGCGAACAAGGAGAGCCTCGTGGCGGCCGGCGAGCTCGCCCTCGCCGCGCAGCGCCGCGGCGACGGCCGTCTCCTCCCGGTCGACAGCGAGCACTCCGCCGCCTTCCAGTGCCTCGAGGGACGCGCCTCCGAGTCCGTCGACTCGCTCGTCCTGACCGCCTCGGGCGGTCCGTTCCGCGGACGCATCCGCGAGGAGCTCGGCGACGTAACACCGGAGGATGCGCTCGCTCACCCCACCTGGAACATGGGCCCGAAGATCACGATCGACTCGGCCACCCTTGCCAACAAGGGGCTCGAGCTGATCGAGGCGCACTTCCTGTTCGGACTCCCGTACGAGCGGATCGAGGTCGTCGTCCACCCGACCTCGCTCGTGCACGCCCTCGTCCGCTTCCGCGACGGCGCAGTGCTCGCGCACCTCGGCTACCCCGATATGCGAATGCCGATCTCGTACGCGCTCACCTATCCGGAGCGTGCGGCCACGCCGGTGCCTCCTCTGGACCTGGCCCGGGGCCTGTCCCTCGAGTTCGAGGCGCCGGACCTGGAGACGTTTCCGATGCTCGAGCTCGCCCGCCACGCCGGCGAGCAGGGCGGCACGCTTCCGTGCGCGTTCAACGCAGCCAACGAGGTCGCCGTCGCCGCCTTCCTCGAGCACCGCCTCCCGTTCCTCGGCATCGCGGAGACCGTCGAGCGCACCCTCGACGCCGTCGACGGCGCGGCCGCCAACGACCTAGACGAGCTCGTCGAGGCCGACGCGGGGGCCCGGCGGCTCGCCGAGCGCCACCTCGCACTCGCGTGAGCGTCGCCGTCGCCATCCTCGGCCTCGCGTTCCTCGTGCTCGTCCACGAGGCAGGCCACTTCTTCACCGCCCGCGCGGTCGGCATGAGTCCGCGCCGCTTCTACCTCGGCTTCCCGCCCGCGCTCGTCAAGTTCCGCCGCAAGGGGATCGAGTACGGCATCGGCGCGATCCCGCTCGGCGGCTACGTGAAGATCCCCGGCATGCACCGCCCGGCGCCGTCCGATCTGGACGTGCATTTCAGCCGGGCACTCCGCGAGGCACCGCAGCTGACTGGCCCGGTCGAGCGCGCCAAGCGCGCGCTGGCGACGGGCGACTTCGACGAAGCCCGCGACCAGCTGCCCTACCTCGAAGAACGCGTCGCCGACGGAGACCTCTCGCCGGAGGCCGAGCGCTCCGCGGCGCGCGGCCTGCGGGAGCTCGACGATGCGCTCGCGCCGGACGCCTACTGGCGGCAACGCGCCTGGAAGAAGGTGCTCGTCATCTTCGCGGGACCGGGCACGAACCTGCTCTTCGCGATCCTGCTCTTCGCCGTGCTCTTCATGGTCGGTGGCGGCAAGGCGACCCGCACGGTCGAGCAGGTGCTGCCGAACCATCCGGCCGCAATCGTCGGCCTGATGCCGGGCGACCAGATCCTCGCCATCAACGGGCAGCCCGTCAGCCCACCCGATATCCCGAGGACGGTCCAGGGCTCGAACGGCAAGCCGCTGACGATCGAGGTCCGCCGCCACGGCCGCCTCGTCACCCTCGGGCCGGTCCGAGCGAAGGTCGACCAGGGCGCGTACCGGCTTGGTTTCGCCCTCCGCGGCGAGGGTCTCTCCGCGCCTGCCGCGTTCTGGGAGTCGCTGAAGCTGACCGGAACCGTCACGAAGGAGATCGGCAAGTCGCTCGGCCAGATCTTCGAGGGCAAGGGCAGAAAGCAGCTCTCCAGCCCGGTCGGAATCGTCCGCGCGTCGTCGACAGCCGCCCAGCAGGGTGTCGAGCAATACCTCGTCGTCCTCGGCTTCATCTCGCTCTCGCTGGCGCTCCTGAACCTACTGCCGCTACTGCCGCTGGACGGCGGCCACATCGCCTTCTCGGTGATCGAGGGCCTGCGCGGCCGAGCGGTCGGGAGAGCGGTCTACGAGCGGTTTTCCGCGGTCGGATTGGCGCTCGTCCTGCTGCTCTTCTTCGTCGGGCTCTCGAACGATGTCGGTCGCCTCGGAGGCGGTTAAACTGACCTGGGAGTGGCGAGCACCAGGCAGATCAAGGTAGGGAACGTCTCGATCGGCGGCGGCGCGCCAGTCGTCGTGCAGTCGATGACGCTCACGAAGACCTGGGACGTCGAGGCGACCACCGCCCAGATCGCGGCACTCGCCTCGGCGGGCTGCGAGGTCGTCCGCTGCGCCGTCCCGAAGACCGAGGACGCAGAGGCGCTGAAGAAAATCGTCCGCTTCTCGCCGATCCCGGTGATCGCCGATATCCACTTCAACGCCAGCCTCGCGCTGAAGGCGATCGAGTCGGGCGTCGCCGCAGTTCGGATCAACCCCGGCAACAACGGTGGCCCCGATCGCGTCGTCGAGGTCGTGACCGCGGCGAAGGCAGCGGGCATCTCGATGCGGATCGGCGCGAACTCCGGCTCGCTGCCGAAGCACCTGCACGAGCTGGCGCAGACCGACCAGGCGGAGGCGCTCGTCGAGGCCGCGCTCGAAGAGGTACGCCAGCTCGAGTCGCTCGGCTTCTACGACTTCAAGATCTCGGTCAAGTCGAGCCACGTGCCGACGATGATCCGCGCCTACCGGATGCTCTCTGCGAAGGTGCCCTACCCGCTGCACCTCGGCGTCACGGAAGCAGGGACGCCGTTTGCGGGCTCGATCCGCAGCGCGATCGGGATCGGCTCCCTCCTCGCGGACGGAATCGGCGACACGCTGCGGGTGAGCCTCACCGCGGACCCCGTGAAGGAGATCGAGGTCGCCTGGGAGATCCTCAAGGCGCTCGGCCTGCGCGAGCGCGGGCCGATCATGATCGCGTGCCCGAGCTGCGGGCGCGACAACGTCGGCGTCTGGAATCTGGCCGAGAGAGTCGAGGAGCGCCTGAAGGAGTACCCGCAGCACTTCGAGGTCGCGGTGATGGGCTGCGCCGTGAACGGAC
>JBBQTQ010000067.1:0-15567 GCA_038213135.1 Gaiellales bacterium | reverse complement strand
CACGCGTTTCTCGCGGCGTGCCTCCGGCCGAGTCAATCGGCCTCCGGCTGCACAGCCGGCTGCTCAAGCGAGCAGGCTCCGCTGCCGACCTCTTGGCTGGCGTGAGCGTGCGAACGACCAGACTTGCACTGACCGGCCTCGTCGCCGGCAGCTTCCTCGCACGACTCTTCGCGGCGTTCTTCCGGCCGACGCCCGATCTCTTCCCCGACGAGTACGTCTATGCGGAGCTCGGGCGCTCGTTCGCTGCCACCGGACAGCCGCTCGTCCGGCACAGCGCTTCGCACTTTCCGGGGCTGCTCGAGCCGCTGCTCACCGCCCCCGCTTGGCTGATCGGCGACGTCGGCACCGCCTACCGGTTCGTCCAGGGCTTCGGGTCGCTGACGATGTCGCTGGCGGCGATTCCCGCCTTCCTGATCGCCCGCCGTTTGGGACTCGGCCGGGGCCTGTCCCTGGGCGTGGCCGCACTGGCCGTCGCTGCGCCGGATCTCGTCTTCGCGTCCTTCATCTCCTCCGAGGCGATCGCCTATCCGCTGCTGCTCGCGGCCGTCGCCGCGGCGCTCGTGGCGCTGACGAAGCCGACGCGCCGCTCGCAGCTCGCCTTCGTTGCGTTCACGGGCCTGACCGCGCTCGCGCGAATCCAGCTCGCCGTGCTCCCGGTCGTGTTCCTCCTGGCCTGCGTCCTCGTGGGGCTGCGCGAGCGTCGCGTGAAAAAGGCGCTGCGCGAGCAGCTCCTGCCGCTCCTACTCTTCGCGGTCCCGCTCACAGTGCTCGCAGCCGTACCGTCGCTTCTCGGGCCTTACGGGGGCGGGGCGGGCGCGGTGCACCTGAGGCCGCTCGGACTCCTCCGCTGGATGGTCCTCGACCTGATGAGCCTCGCCTACTCGTCCGGCTGGATCATCGTCCCGGGCGCGCTGGTCGGGATCTGGCTGGCCTACGCGCGGCCTCGTTCGCGCGAGGAGACCGCCTTCGCCGCGCTCACGCTGCCGCTTGCGGGTGCGCTGCTCCTGCCTGCGGGGATGATCCAGTCCGGCCTCCTCAGCACCGACGGGATCCAGGAGCGGTACGTCTTCTATCTGATCCCGCTCGTCGGGACGGCGTTCGCGCTCTACGCGCGCCGCGGCTGGCCGCACCGGCTGGTGCACCTTCTCCTGGCCGCCGGGCTCCTCGTCCTGACCGTTCGCGTGCCGCTCTCGAGCTTCACCGCGCTCGGCGGCGCCAGCGGCTCGCCACTCCTCTTCGCAGTCTCCTGGCTCAGCCTGAAGGCCGGTCAGGCCGGCACCGGATCGCTCGTCGTCGCAAGCGTGGCAGGCTTGCTCTCGGTCGGGGCGATCGCCTGCTCCCGACGGCCACGACTCGGGACACCGCTCGCGCTAGGTCTGGCGATCTGCGCGCTCGGCGCAGCGTCAGCCGGAGCCGTCGCCTACGACGCGCGCAGCACCACCGGCGCCAGGGACACCTTCCTGCCGCAGGACAAGTCCTGGATCGACCGCTTCCACCTCGGCCACGTCGCCCTCCTGCAGGGCTTCGCCGGGCTCAAGACCGACGCGCTCGAGCAGCTCTTCTGGAACCGCTCGGTCGACCGCGTGCTGCTGCTCCCCGGCGCCGGGCGTTTCGACGCCTTCGCGTACGGCCGTGTCCACATAGGTCCTGACGGCTCGCTGCTCGTCGGCGGCAAGGCCGTGCGCGAGCCGCTGCTCGTCGACGGCTACGCCGCGACGATCCGCCTGCGCGGAGCCCGGCCGCTCGCCAAGCACGGCTCCCACGTCCTCTGGCAGCCCACCGGCACGCCGCAGATCTCGCTCTACGCGGTCGGCCACTATCACGACAACTGGCTCTCCGACGCCGGCGCGTTCTACCTCTGGCCGCCGATGCCAGGCGGCGGCCTCTCCGGCTGGCTGAAGCGGACGCTGACGGCACCGCGGCTGACCGGCTCCATCACCTTCAAGGGCCCGCACGGAGAGCAAGGCGTGCTGCAGCTCGACTCCGGCGAGAGTCGCTGGGTGCGGATGCGCGTCTGCGGCCGCGGCCCCTGGTACGCGACCTTCCACGCGAGCCCGAGCCTGCGAAGCCTCCTCGGCCTCCGGCTCGTGACGGTGCACGCGACCGCGCCGACCTTCCAGCGGGATCCACATGCCTGCACGGCCGGCCTCTCCCAGCCGAATCCCTCTTTTCTCAGCTGACCCGTTTGGGGGACTTGTCGCCGGCTCGAGGCGCCGATACCGGAGTAGCCACCCCTCCGGTCAAAAAGGAGCCACACCCAATGCTCAACACCCTCCGCAGGCGGATCAAGAAGAACGAGAAGGGTTTCACCCTGATCGAGCTCTTGGTCGTCGTCATCATTCTCGGGATCCTGACTGCGATCGCGATCCCGTCGTACCTCAGCTTCAAGGCCCGTGCCAACGACGCCGCGGCCAAGGCAAACGTCCGCTCGATCATCCCCTCGGTCGAGTCGTTCTTCGCCGACAACAACACGTACTCGGGCATGACGCTCGCGAGCCTCAAGTCGACCTACGACCAGGCCCTCGACACCTCGAAGTACGCGATGCCGGCCGGCGATCTGAGCGCCACGAGCTACTGCGTGTCCAGCACGTCGGGCTCGAGCACCTGGATGAAGAACGGCCCCTCCGCGGCGATCGTCTCGGGCACCTGTCCGTAGCAGGCGTCTGAACTGAGCTGAAAAGGGCGCCGCAAGGCGCCCTTTTCACGTTCAAGGCGGGCCGCTGGAATGCCGATATCGCTCTTGTGAGCATCAATCTCAGCCCACGTGCCCGCCTGCTCGCGATCATCGCCATCCTGACGCTCGCGGCCGCCGCCGCCGGCCTGCTGACGCTGTCACGGCTGAAGCACTCCTCGGGCACGCCGAGCGCGGCACCTCCTCCGGTCGCTGCGCCGGTCAACACGCCTTCCCATCCCACGCCCGCACACGCCGCGAGCAGCGAGCCCGGCCTGCCGCTCGACGTCACCCGCCAGCTCGCCGCAGGTCACGTCGTCGTCGTGTCGCTCTACGACCCGCAGGCCAAGCTCGACGGAACTGCCACAGCCGAGGCGAGCGCCGGCGCCGAGCTCGCGCACGCGGCCTTCGTCACCGTCGACGTCACGAGCTCCGAGATCGACGGGCTGAACCAGCGCTTCGGCGTGATCCAGGACCCCGCCGTCCTCGTCCTCCGGCCGCCCGGAGACCTGATCGTCCGCATCGACGGCTTCGCCGATCGCGACACCGTCGCGCAGGCGGCGAACAACGCGTCGCAGTGAGATCACCTCTGCCAACGGCGAGACCGCGGGACAGGGCTAACAGCCCTGTCCCGCACGTGCTGCCTTGAGTGAGCCGGCGTACGCCGCGGCTCACGAAGGGCGCCTCCTGTTCGTGAGACATGCCCGGAAGGGCGGCCGCTCGATCGCGATCCTGCGCGCGGTCGACTACGGTTCGTCGTGCCTCGTCCAGGCCGAGGTCTACGCGCAGGGCAGCGCGTCGCCGACCCAGCCGGGGCCCTACACCTTCGCGGACGCCCAGCAGGCCGCGGCGTTCGTCACCGAAGCGGTCGAGGCGCTGATGTACCTCGGCTGCGACGTTCAGGCCCAGTAGCTCCCCGCGTGGCGATTGTGGTGTGAGGGACAGGCCTCGAGAGGCCTGTCCCTCGGCCCTGCGCGCCCTAGAAGCGTCTAGACGGTTACGCGCGCAAGCTCTTCGAGGCTCGTGAGACCTGCGCGAACCTTGGCCATGCCGTCGTCCCAGAGGGTGCGCATGCCGTCTGCCAGGGCCTGCCGCTCGATCTCCTCGCGGCTCGACTTGCGGACGGCGAGCTCGGCCAGTTCCTCGGTCATCTCGAGCAGCTGGAAGATGCCGGCCCGGCCGCGGTAGCCGGTCTGGCCACAGCGCGGGCAGCCGCGCTTACGGTAGAGCGCGACTCCGTCGTTGGCGGCAGCGACTTCCGCGGAGACGCGTGCCTGCAGCAGCTCCTCGGCCGAAGGCGTGTACATCTCGCAGCAGTGCGTGCAGAGCCGGCGCGCGAGCCGCTGCGCGAGCACCGCCGACACCGCAGCGCCGGTGAGGAACGGCTCGACGCCCATCTCGTTCAGGCGTGTGAGCGCGCTCGGCGCGTCGTTCGTGTGCAGGGTCGTGAGGACGAAGTGGCCCGTGAGCGCGGCCTCGATCGCGATCTTGGCCGTGTCGCTGTCGCGGACCTCGCCGACCATGATCACGTCGGGGTCGGAGCGCAGGATCGAGCGCAGCGCCGTCGCAAACGTTAGCCCGGCGCGCAGGTTGATCTGCATCTGGTTGACGCCGGGCAGCCGGTACTCGACCGGATCCTCGATCGTGATGATGTTGATCTCGGGCCTGTTGAGCTGGGTCAGCGCCCCGTACAGCGTCGTCGACTTACCAGAGCCGGTCGGCCCGGTGACGAGCAGCGCGCCGCTCGGCCGCGACAGGAGCCGCGCGAGGCGCTCCTGCATCTCCGCGGAGAGGCCGAGCTCCTCGGCGGTCGGCGCCTTGCGCGACTTGTCGAGCAGGCGCATGACGACGGCCTCGCCCTCGACGGTCGGCAGGGTCGCGACGCGGATGTCGAGGAGGCGGCCGGCGGAGGCGGCCCGCACCGAGATGCGGCCGTCCTGCGGCTTGCGCCGCTCGGCGATGTCCAGCTTGGCGAGCACCTTCAGGCGCGTGGTCGTCCCGGCGGCGAGCCGCTTCGGGATCCGCTGCACCTCGTGGAGAACACCGTCGATACGGAAGCGGACGACGAGCGCTTCCTCCTGCGGCTCGAAGTGAACGTCGCTGGCCCCGTCGTCGGCGGCCTGCAGGATGATCGAGTTGACGAGTCGCACGACGGGCGCGTCCGAGACACCGTCCTCCTCCTCGAGATCGGCCTCGCGGCCGAGATCCGGGACGACGTCCTCGACCTCGAGGCTCGAATCGCTGAGCGCATCGGTGACGCGGCCCATCCGGTCGAGCTCGGCAGCGATCTGGTCGCGCGCCGCGACGTTGATCTCGACCTGGTGACGCGTGGCGAGGCGCAGCTCGTCGATCGCCTGGACGTTCTGGGGATCGGCGATCGCAACATAGAGGCGGTCGCCGTCGAGGCGGTACGGGATGGCCATTGCCCGCTTCAGAACATGCAGCGGGACGAGCGACGAAGCCTCACGGGCGACGCTCGAGACAGAGAGGTCGACGAGGGGCAGATGGAAGCGGGTGGCCGTGATCCGCGCGATGCCGTCGCTCGAGGCGAGGCCCTCGGCGACGATCGCCTCGGCGAGCGAGCCCTGGCCCGCGCGCGAGCGAACGCCCGCAAGGCGGTCCGCGGGGATCAGCCCGGTGGCGCCGATCAGGTCGGCGACGAGCTCGGTGACCGCGTTCAGCGCGGGTCCGGGCGCAGGCGTAGGAGTCGCGGCGGCAGCGCCGTCGACAGGCTCGAGCCGGGGTGGGAGCTTGAACTCCATATCCCTCATCTGAGGTATCGGCGCGAGAGGGTTCTCACTAAAGGCCCTGGGTCAGCTGAGACCGAGGGACAGGCCTCTCGAGGCCTGTCCCTCACACCACCTTGTAGGGCTAGAAGGAGTGCAACCAGGCGTGCAGGATCCAGTGGCCGGCGAAGAGCGCGACCACAGAGCCGAGAGCAAGGAACGGCGCGAACGGGATCGCCATCTTGCGCGCCTTCATCCCGTGGCGAGCGAGCAGCACGAGTGACGGCACGAGCGCCGAGACCATCCCGATCATCATCGCGACCGGCACGGTCCGACCGAGCGCAGCGCCCATCAGCAGCGCGAGCTTCACGTCGCCCATGCCCATCCCGCTCGGGTACGCGAGGACGGCCAGGAAGAGGAAGAGCGAGGCACCGAGCGAGCCGATGATCCATTCCGGGCTCGGGTGCGCCGCGGTCATCAGGCCGAGCACGACGACCGTCGCCGGAAGCACGACCTTGTCCGGGACGATCCGGTGCTCGATGTCGGTCGCCGTCACGACGACGAGCGAGGCGCAGAAGATCGCAGCCGCGAGCGCCTGCACCGAAGCGCCGAAAGCGAGGACGCAGCCGGCGACGAGCAGCGCCGTAGCGAGCTCGACGGCCGGGTAGAGCAGTCCGATCCGCGCGCGGCAGCTCCGGCAGCGGCCGCGGAGGAGAACGAAGGAGAGCACCGGCACGTTGTCGTACGCCTTGATCCGAGTGCCGCAGCTGCCGCAGGCCGAGGGAGGCGAGACGATCGAGCGCCGCAGCGGCAGGCGTGCCGCGACAACGTTCAGGAAGCTGCCGAGCGCCAGCGCGGGCGCGAAGACGAAGGCGGCGAGCGTCATGTCCGCGTGCTGTTTCGCAGGACGAGGTCGTCCGCGAGGTCGTAGACATTCGTAGGGGTGCCGGGCGTGATGTTCACGGGGAGATCGACGTGGAGCTTGGCAAGGCTGGTATCGGCAACCTGGCTCGTGAACGTGAAGACCGTTCCGCTCGTCAGGTAGTCGGTGACGAGGGTGCTGCTCGAGTTACAGGTCGCTCCGGTCGTCCGGTAGAGGCCGTAGCGGGAGCCGCTGCCGGAGGTGCACCACTTGATCGTTCCACCGCCGCCGGTGCAGCCCGAAGGCTGGGTGATCGTGACTGCGGTCGAGGCGCCGACCGGCGAGATCACGCTCGCGCAGTGGACGTCTTTGCGCAGCCTGCTGAGCGCGAGCGCGGCCTGTTCCTGGGCCTGGAAGCGGTTGTTCATCGTCAGCTCGGCCGTCTGGCCGGAGACGAACGCCTGCGTGACGCCGGCGAGGACGATCCCGAGGATGAGCATCACGGTGACGAGCTCGATCAGGCTGTAGCCGCCCTGCCGGGCCAGGAGTCGACGCAGACGGCTCACGTGCGCTTCGCCTGGACTTCGGCCAGCGCCTTCCGCGCGGTCTGCTCGCTCTGGGCGCCGACGCCCCAGAGGGACTCGGCCCGCTGGTCGACCGAGATCAGCGTCAGCAGCGCCTGGCTGCCGTGCCACCAGCCGAACTTGGCGCCGGCGACGATGTAGGCGTGCTCGTAGAGCCAGTAGTTGAGGTTGACCGCGCTCGGCTGCTTGTGCGCTTCGAGCCAGCGCGCGAGCGCGGCGGCGCGGTCGGGTAGCGACAGTCCGGTGGCCGGTTCCTTCGGCGCGCCCGGGACGACGAAGTCCGGCCCGCGCGAGGTCGTGCTCGGGGTCGGGGTCGGTGCCGGCGCCGGCGCCGGCGTCGTGCGAACCGGCGCGGTCGGAGTCGGTGCCGGCGTCGTCGGCGCGGGCCTCGTCACCGTCGGGGCGGGGACGGTCACGGGCGGCTTCACAGGCACGATCGGAGTCGGAGTCGGCACGGTCACCACGGGCAGCGTGGGCGTCGTCGGCGTAGTCACGGTCGGCGCAGGAGTCGTCGGCGAGAGGCGGCCTGGCGCCAGCGACTGGCCGGGCAGCAGGTTCAGCGCGGTGGGCGAATACGGCGCGTCGTCGTCAGGCGTGCCCTGCTCCTGGTAGGTCGGGTTCCTGACGAGGGACAGCGTCACGAGCGGTGCGCCCGTGTCGTAGACCTTGGTGCCGCCGGCCGGGATCTGTGCGGTGACGATATTCGCCGCGTAGCCGTGCACCGAGCCGTAGACGTGCCAGGCGAAGCCGCTCTCCTGGAGCAGACCCTTGGCGAACACGTACGCCTGACCGGTGACATCGGGCACGACGAGCACCTTCGGGCCGGTCGCAACCGTGGCCAGCGTCGGCGCCGCGGTGGGCACGCGCTCAGCCGCGATCATCAGCGTCGCACCGGCGATCAGCGCCGTCACGATCGCAAGCAGGACGAGCCTGAGCAGCAGGGCGAAGAACGAGACCATTCCGGTCTCTCATCGGCAATTCGACGGGTTTGGTTGAGCTAGCTCGAGGGCTGGAGGGTCGTGAACGGGGAGCTCGTCGGGAGGTCTTCCTGCCACCTGAACGCCGACCCGGCGAACGCCTTGAACCAGTCCTGCTCCTGCGGGTAAGAAGTGGCCGGCTGCAGCTGGAGGTGGAGGTGCGGCCCGCTCGCGTCACCCGTGTGACCGACGAGCCCGACCGGATCCCCGGCGGCGAGCTGCACGCCCGGCTGGACGGACGGATCGAGGTAGGAGAGATGGCAATACGTCCAGACCTGGCCGTCGTTCGTCTGCAGCGTCAGGCCGATGCCGCAGCGCGGATCGGGGAAGTCCCACGAGCGGAGGACGACGGCCGCGCCGAGCGCGTAGGCCGGTGAGCCCTCCGGCGCGGCAATGTCCGCGGCCGGGTAGTCGTGGTGCGTGTGCGAGACGGTCACGTTGTCCGGCCCGCCGCCGACCGGGAAGACCCAGCTGCTCTTGAAGGCCGGCGCCGCGAGGACCTGTGCTGCGGCCTGGTCGAACGAGGCCGGCTGCGCCTCGGAGCGGAGCGCCGCGAGGTGGCTCTGCGCCTGGTCGAGCTGCTCGCGCAGCTGCTCGGCCTGCGCAAGCGCAGTGTCCTGCTGGAAGGTGAGCTGGGCGACCTGCTGCTGGAGCGCGAGCTGGTCGGAGAGGAGCGTTGCGGTGCCCTCCTGCTGCTGCAGGTCGGCGATCTGCTTGGCGAGCGAATCGACGCTCTGCTGCGCGGGTAGGTACCCAGCGTTCGCGGTCGCCACTGCCGCCTGCGCCCGCTGGAGCCGCAGCTGAAGGCGATCGAGCGTGAACACGACCGTGTTCGGATCGCTCTGGGCCTGGACGGAGAAGTCGGAGGCGCTCACGGTCGGCGGCTGCGGCTGCGGAACCGCGGGCTGGACGGCCTGCGTCGAGGAGCCGAGCCCGTAGAGCTGCGCGAGCTGTAGCACCTCGTTCACGTACCACTGCGCGTGGTTGTAGGAAAAGATCGCGCTCGAGATGTCGTTCTGGCCGCCCGAGGCCGCCAGATAGCGAGCCGCCGCGTAGACCGCGTCGTAGGGGTTCCACGGGTCGGCGACGCCGTCCCCGTTCGCGTCGACGCCCCACGAGAGCCACGTGTCCGGCATGAACTGCATCCAGCCGATCGCGCCGGCGGAGCTCGGGCCCATGTTGCGCCCGAAGTTCGACTCGATCTTGTTGATCGAGGCCAGCACCTGCCAGGGGATGCCGTAGGCCGAGCCGGCGGCCTGCCAGAGCGACTGAAGGCTCGTGTAGTCGAGCTGGATCGGGGTCGCGGGCGGCTCCGCCCAGCCCGACGCGAGCGGCAGCGAGCCGCTCGGGTTCGGCGCCGAGGCGCTCGGGAGAGTGACGACCGTGTCGCCGCGCGCGGAGCCGGCGGTCACCGAAAGCCCAACGGCAAGGATGACGAGGAGGCGCTTCATACGCTTGCCCGCGGGACGACGCGCAGGCTCGGGAGGTCCTCTTCCGCCGGCTGGACCTGGGCCTGCTCGGCGATGTTCGACTCGACGCCCGCGTGCTGGCGGCGCAGCGCGTGGTCGATCGCGATCTCGAAGTCGTGCTTGTTGCCGGCCGCGTTGGCGGCGACGGCGCGATCGATCTGTCCGGAGAGGACGAGCTCGATCAGCGCCTGCGTGAAGGTCTGCATCGCGAAGAACGTGCCGTCCTCGATCGCGTCCGGGATCTCGTCGGCGCGGTTCTCGCGGATCAGGTCTGCGATCCGGCTGTTCACGGCCATCACCTCGACCGCGGCGATCCGCCCTCCGCCGACGGTCGGCAACAGGCGCTGGCTGACGACGCCGCGCAGAACGCCGGCGAGGAGGCTACGCACGAGGGGCTGCTTCGCCTCCGGGAAGAACTCGACCATGCGGCCGACGGTCTCGGCCGCGTCGACGGTGTGCAGCGTCGAGAGCACGAGGTGGCCCGATTCGGCAGCCTGCAGCGCGGTCTGGGCGGTATCCGCGTCGCGGAGCTCGCCGATCAGGATCACGTCCGGGTCCTGGCGCAGCGCGCGCCGCAGGGCTTGGCCGAACGAGGCGGTGTCGAGCCCTACCTCCCGCTGGCTGATGATGCAGTAGCGGTCGGGATGGAGGATCTCGATCGGGTCCTCGATCGTGACGATGTGCTGGTGGCGCGTGCGGTTGATGTGGTCGACCATTGCCGCGAGCGTCGTCGTCTTGCCGGAGCCGGTGGCCCCGGTGACGAGCACGAGGCCGCGGCGCTCCTCGGCCAGGCGGGAGACGCCGATCGGGAGACCGAGGCTCGCGAAGCTGGGAACGTCCGCCGGAATCACGCGGAAGGCGAACGAGATCGCGCCGCGCTGGCGGAAGCCGTTGACCCGGAAGCGAGGCAGGGCCGCGGGCGCGTAGGCGAGATCGAGCTCGCCGGATTCGAGGAACTCGGCTCGGCGCTGGGGAACCAGCTCGGTGAGCGCCGCGAGAGCCGCTTCGAGGTCGTGCGAGGTCAGCGGCGGCCAGCCGTCGAGGCGCTCGAGCGCGCCGTCGCGCCGGAGCACGGGCGGCTGCCCGAGCTTCAGGTGGATGTCGCTCGCACCGACCGACACCGCACGCGAAAGCAAGGCGTTGAGATCCATGTCCTGCTCCGGGCATCGGCACCCGGAGCGGCTTCCTTAAGCGGTTCGCGCCTCCAGCCGGTAGCCCGTTCCAGGAGCGCCCGCAAGCCGCCCGAAACCCTCGATCAGCCGCAGTGGGACGCGGGAGAGACCGCGGGTCGCGCCGGGGTGCTTCAGCTCGCCCGTGAGTACCTTCTCGACCACGCTCCAGACGAGCGGCGCCCGCAGAAAGGCCACCGTCAGTCGGGGATAGCGGTCGAGCGCGATCTTTACGTCCCAGGAGGCGGCGGCCATCTGGCCGAGCTCGTGCGTCACCGCGTGCGTGTAGGGCTCGAGGGAGGAGGCGTGCCCGCGGAGGAGGTCGAGGACCGCCGCAGCCGCGAGCCGCGAGGAGACGAACGCCTCGTACATCCCGTCACCCGAAAGCGGATCGACGAGGCCGCCGGCGTCGCCGACGAGCAGCACACGACCCCTTGCGAGCGAGGTGCCCGCACGCCGGAGCGGCAGCCGGTGGCCGCGCAGGCTTTCCACCTTCGACTCGTCCAGGCCATGGTGCTCGCAGAGCTCGCGCAGCTTCGCCCGGAGCGTCGGTCCCTCCTCGTCCCAACCGCCCACGCCGACGTTCACATGGTCGCCCTTGGGAAAGATCCACCCGTACCCGCCGGGAACGGTGCCGAGCTCGAGCGCCGCGATCCCACGCCAGCGCTCCTCGGGCGCGTCGCCGTAGGCGAGGTTCCCCTCGAACGCGACGCCGTGCCGGATACCGAGCTCGAACCCGAGCGAGCGAGCGGTGATCCCGTTCGCGCCGTCGGCGCCGACGATCGCGTCCGCCTCGATCCGCTCGCCGTCGAGCCGGAGGCCGCGCTGGTCGACCTCCGTGACCTTGACGCCGTCCCGGAACTCGGCTCCGGCGGCCGCGGCCTGCTCGGCCAGGAAGTTGTCGAGGCGGCGCCGCTGCGTCATGTAGGCCAGCGGCTGGCGCCCGCCGCGGACGAAGCGGCCTTTGTAACGGTGACGGAACTCGAAGCGGTCCACGACGTGCTCGACCACCGGCGCCGGATCGACCGGCAACTGGCGCAGCGCCCGGACCGTGAGCCCGCCGCCGCACGGCTTGTCGCGCGGGAACTTCGCCTTGTCGAGCAGCAGCACGCGCGCGCCCACGCGCGCGAGGCGGATGGCCGCCGTCGAGCCGGCCGGCCCGGCACCGACGATCGCGACGTCGAAGCGCTCCACGCCAAGGATCGTAGAGCAGCCCGGCTAGAATGCCCGCGCCAGGGGGTGTGCCCGAGCGGCCAAAGGGAGCGGTCTGTAAAACCGCCGGCTCAGCCTACGGAAGTTCGAATCTTCCCGCCCCCAACGACGCCCGCCTCCGGCGGGCTTCACGGGGGAAACAGCCGGTTTCCCCCGTGGGCCCCCTTCCCACCGGTTACACGCGACTTCGCGCGGCGTGCCTCCGCCGGGCGAAGCCCGGCTCCGGCTGGCTGTCGTCCGCTCTACCTGAAAGCGGTTCGCGCACGCGGTGCTCGTCCAGCAGAAGCTGACCGTCGCCCAGTGCGCGCGGCAGTACGTGCGTGGGAAGTACGCCAAGGTCGCTCAGGTCTTCAAGGCCGGTGTGAGCATCGGCACGGCCACCGTCACGCCTGGCAAGAGCACGCAGGCGGTGGTCGTCCCGATCATGGTCGCGGGCAAGACCTACCGCTACAAGTTCGTCACCGGACGCGCCTTCGGCCCTGGCGAGGGCGGGCACGTGCGGATCTTCTCGGTCAAGTCGATCTGACCGCAGCGCTCCAGCGCCGACGCCGGGCTACGATGATCTCCGGGGGTCTCGCTTGAGGAAGCTGCTCGTCGCAGTCACGATGGCCGCGGTCTTCGCCGGAGAGGCGGCGGCCGCGACGCCGGTGCCGTCGCTCCAGCCGCAGGCGACCGCGAAGCTCTGGGCCAGGCTCGTCCGCGAGCATCACCCGCACGCCGCGGGTGCCTGCAGGCCGCTGCGGGCCGTCTTCTACGCGCAGACCGACTGGCTGCGCCTCGCGACCAAGCTCGCCGCGAACGCCTCGCCGTGCGCCCAGTACTACATCTCGATCCCGCCGCTCGCGGCCGACAAGACCGCCTTCCGGAACGACCAGGCCTGGCGGATCCGCGCACTCGGGACGAGCTTCCACGTCCTCGCCGAGATCAACTTCACCGGCTGGAGCCAGTGGGTCGCGGCGAACGGCGGTGACTGGCACGCGGCTGGAGTCGAGGTACGCAGGCGGATGGCGGCCGCCGGCTACGACGTCAAGGCGGGCGACACCTGGGTCGTCAACGAGTTCTCCTCGGCCGTGCGGCGCGGGCTCGGCACCGCACGCGACCAGGTACGCGCGCTGGTCCGCGGCCTGTACGAGGGGGACGTCACTCTGCCTGCGGCCAAGGGCGCCGTATTCATCGTCGGCGTCGGCCAGAACCTCGGCGACGCGACCGCGTACAAGGCGACGATCCAGTCGTGGCTCCAGGACGCGCCGTTCTGGGGCGACATGAGCACGTACGTGAGCGACTGGGGGCAGGAGCTCTACGGCGACCTCCGCAACTACGGCGTGCCAGGCGCTCCCTTGCCGCTGCGTCGCGACCACCTCAACGACTACCTTCAGCACGAGCTGACGCTGGCGAACGCCGGCCCGCCGGACACGCTCGCCGCCGCCCGCTCGTTCCTCCAGGCCACCTACAGCCCGCTGGCGAACGCGGCCTGGGAGTGGGACAACGCCTACGGCTGGACTGCGGTGCCCTACGACCAGATGCAGAACTACGTCTCCGCGCAGGTCTACGCACTCCGCTACGTGAGCCAGGCGGCGCCGTTCGACCATTTCGGCCTCGCCTGGTCGCCGAAGAACCTCGCCGGCCTGTCTGCCGCCGACTTCGCGAACCAGACGAGTGCGATACTCGACCGGCTGGGCGCAGCGATCCACGACTCCGCGTCGACCCCCGAAGCCGCCTGCGGCCCGACGGGCCAGAACCTCTGGTGTAACGGGCAGACCGACGGCGCCGCCTTCACCGAAGCCTGGAAGACCTTCGCCACCTGGACCGGACCGGGCCTGAACTTCACGAGCACGACGCAGACGCTCACCGCCGGGCAGCCTTCAGCGGTGATCACGCTACAGCTCACCGACGCGACGGGCGCGGCGGCGCCGACGCCAACCGATCTCGCGGTCACCGTCACGTCGAGTTCGCCGCGCGGCACGTTCGCCACGACGCCGACCGGCCCGTGGCAGAACGCGCTGACACTCACGAGCGCCGCCGGTCAGAGCGTCAGCCCGGCCTTCTACTACGAGGACACGCTGGCGGGCGCACCGACGATCGCCGCCGGCGCGACAGGGTTCAACCGCGCCTCCCAGGTCGAGACGGTCACTGCAGGGCCGGCGGCGACGGTGACGGTTTCTCCCGCGTCGGTGCGCGTAGTGGCGGGCGCAACCCAACCCTTCACGGCGAAAGGCGTGGACGCCTTCGGCAACGCGGTGACGGCGACCGCCAACTGGGCCACCACGGCTCCGGGTACCGTCGCCCCGGCCAACGGCGCCTCGACGACGTTCACCGCCGACACGACCCCGGGCTCAGGAGTGGTGACCGCGACGATCGGGACGGTCTCCGGCTCGGCGGCGGTGACGGTCGCACCGAGAACGCTGCACGTCGCCGGCGTCCGCTACGACGTCGGCATCCGGAGCCTCTACGCGACCGTGATCCTGCTCGACGACCGCGGCCGGCGCGTGCCGGGCGCCACGCTCGCCCTCTTCCTCTACCACGGCAGCAAGCTCGACTGGCACGGCACCCGGCTGACTTCGAGCCTAGGCTCGGCAACCGTCAGGCGCCCGGCCAAGACGGGCTGCTACCGGATGGTGGTGAAAGGCGTGACCGCACCCGGCTTTCGCTGGGACGGCGTCACGCCGCTCAACCGCTTCTGCCGCTAGTCGATCGGCGGCGGCCGCTGCGACTGCTCGGCCAGGCGCCGGACCATCTTCTCGAGCTGGCCGAGCCGCTGCATGACGTCGCGGATCTCGATCACGAGCTCGTGCTCGGCGATCTCGATCTGCGCGAGGAGATCGCCCTCGGCCCGTGCGAGCGCGCGGTGCTCGACAAAGCGGTCGGCGAGCGCGGCGGTCAGGACTGCGATGAAGCCGAGGCCGACGATCACGACGCAGACCGCGATCACGCGGCCCATCGTCGTGTGCGGCGAGATGTCGCCGTAGCCGACGGTGGTCATGGTCATCATCGACCAGTAGATCCCGTCCCAGGCGGAGAGATGCCTGTGCTCGGCCGCCGCGAAGGCGGCGCCGCCGCCGACCGCGACGAGCAGCGCGATGAAGGCCGCCGCCCGGAGTCCGCGCAGCGAGAAGGTGTGCTTGGCGAGCTTCGCGACGCCGATCAGCCGCAGCAGCCGCAACAGCCGCAGCGCCCGGATCGCCTGCAGGCTTGCGGGCAGGAACGGTGGCGTCAGCACGACGATTGCGATCTCGATCGGGTGCTTCTTGAGCCACTCCCAGCGGTTCTCGAGCAGCACGACCGCCACGACGATCTCGGCCGCGAAGACGCCCCAGATCGCCCAGTCGAGCCCTCCCGCGACGTCGCGCCACGTGCCGCTGACCGTCGACTCGTCGACGATCAGCGCCGGCAGCACGAACGCGGCGGCGACAAGCGCCGCGATCGAGAACCAGTTGAGGATGCGCTCGTCTCTCGGGCTCACGAAGGCGAGTTCGTCGGCGCGGCCCGGATGCCTACCCGACCCGCGGCTAGAATTGCGCCTCTCGCCCTCTTAGCTCAGTTGGTAGAGCACCTCCATGGTAAGGAGGGGGTCAACGGTTCGAGTCCGTTAGAGGGCTTCAGGAAACGCCCGCAAACAGCGGGATCACGTTGCTTTCAACGGCAACGCTTGTGCAGTCAGAGGTAGCACCCAGGTAGCACCGAGCGTTCCTGGCCTCCCAGATCACCGCTTCTGCGTTTACTGATTCGGCACCATCGAGCTCGTCGAAGACGTGCCCATAGGTGTCGAGCGCCATCGTCGCCGAGTGCCCCGCCTGGCGGGCCACATCGACGATCGAACGACCCTCTGCGATCAGGAGCGACACGAACGAGTGCCGCAGGTCGTACGGCCGGACGTCGACCAGTCCGGCTTTCTTCACG